>JAQVOT010000187.1 GCA_028702415.1 Eubacteriales bacterium | reverse complement strand
AAAAAAGAGAGAATTACGGAAGATTCCGTTCCAAAACCGTAGCGTTCAGAGTCAGTCCGGAAGAATGGGACGAGGTGGATGCCAGGGTGAAAATGCATGGCTATGAGAAGAAGCAGGACTATCTGCTTGACTCACTTCTCTGCCGTGAGGTTAAAGCAATAGGCAATCCGCTCATGCTGATGTCATTGCGAAAAGAATTAAACATGATCAGAGAAATTCTTGTTGAGTCAAGAGAAGGTCACACAATTGACGGAATTATTCTTGATAACATGCTGGTCAACATAGAAACGATGCTCAGGATATTTGAGGCCTTTGCAGAAAGGAGTGATGTTACATGATGGAATACACGTCCGGTAATGCCATTGTAGACAAGATGATAGGCGTGGATTTCACGGGCAATGTTATTCCGTCGGCCTGGTATAAAACGGTGGTGAATAAGAAAACCGGAAAACCCTACGATATTGCAATAACGCTTCTGAGCGATATTGTTTATTGGTACAGACCTAAAGAAGTGCGTGACGAATTAACCGGAGAGTTCAAGGGATATGAGAAAAAATTCAAGGAAGATCTGCTGCAGAGGAGCTACGAACAGATAGAAAAACAGTTCGGATATACACACAGACAGGCAAAATCCGCAGTAGTTTTTCTTGAAGAACTTGGCGTTGTGAAACGAATCTTCAGGCATATTACAGTTAGAGATCAGCAGATGAACAATGTTATGTATCTGGAACTTGTACCGGAGAAACTCATGGAACTGACATATCCGGAGAAGCATGTGTACAAAAATGTACATGCCTCCGTACCAAAAAGTACACAGGTCTGTACAGATTCGGACACAGGTGCGTACAAGAATGTTCAGACAAATACAAAGAATACTGCAGAGAAAACCGACAAAGACTATCACATCTCATCGTATCGTGATGTACGCGAAGGCGTCATGAAACAGATTGATTATGATGCGATAGCGAATGATTTTCCTTCTAAACAGGAACAGCTTGATGGCATTGTAAACATAATTATTGATGTCATGCATGGCAATCAGAGGACGATTCGCGTTAATAAAGAGGATGTTCCCGGGGAAATAGTCAGAGAAAAATTCGCTAAGCTGAACATGTTTCACATTCAAAATGTGCTTGAAGGCATTACAGAATCGGCAGTAAAGATCAGAAATCCAAGAGCTATGATAATAACTTCTCTGTACAATGTAGCCGACACAATGGACATTCAGATGAACTCAAAAGTGAAAATGTTGCTTAAGAAGAACTAATTTGTAAGAGGATTGCGAGTAATATTTTGCAGAAAGGATATAAGATGAACATAACAAAAGACATAATAAAACACATTAAAACATTCTATGTTAACCCAAATACCGGGTGGACAAAGGAACTGAACCTGGTGTCCTGGAACGGAGAAAAACCGAGTTACGAGGTCAGAATGTGGGACGAAAACCACGACAGATGCTCCAAAGGAATGGGCTTATCAAAGAAAGAATTGAAGAAAGTGATTCCGCTTTTGCAGGCGGAAATTGATGGGGAAAATGACTGTACAAACTCTAGCAAGCACTGCCTTCCTACTCCTGATGACGATACAGAGCAGGAACGCTTTATTTAGGGACGCTGTCCCTAAGACCCTGGGGTGTAGAAACTATGAGAAGAATTGTAACCGGTGTTGTTGTGAAAGGAGTAAACGAAGTGAAGACGAAGTACAGATTCAAGGAGAGTGAGGTCAACCTTATCATCAATGCGCTGATAGTGTGGAGACGTCAGCTGCTGGAGGAAGGACGATACACGGATGCACTGGACGACTTGCTGATAAAGCTGTGTGCACAGCCAGAACGGGCTTCATCAGCTGGGAACTGAACAGAGTTGACTGAGTAAATAGAAATTGAGGGAATGTTGTTTGAACAACATTCCCCTTTTTAGTGCCATGTTATCATAACAACACTGGAGGAAAGAAAATGACTAGAAAAATCGCGATAATAACAGGGATTGTCCTGACTCTGGCAATGGCCTTTGGACTTACGGCCTGCGGCGGAGGATATGACAGTGACGCCCTGCACATAAACTACAGTGCTGAAGAAAACTATGGAACTGACGATTATCTTGGAACTACCCTGACCATTGCAGGAACCGGCGTGGAATCAGAAACTCAGTTTACAGTTCAGGAGCTGGAAGAACTGGCGGCAGAGGACGAAACTCTTCAGTATCAGGGAGACTATTCCATGATGAGCAGAGGAGGCGTTTTCTCATATCATGAGTTTACGGGAATAAGGCTCTATGAGCTGCTGCAGAAATGCGGTCTGAAGGATAATCTTCCTGAAGATACCCCGGTGAGATTCGTGTCAGTGGACGGCTATGCCCTGACCATGGAACTGGGAGAAATCATGGAAAGCAGCGACTGCACCTTTGCTGCAAAGACAGACAACCAGCCATCAGAGGAAAATGTGCCAAAGATTCTTGCCTTTGGAAGTGACGGACTGCCTCTTACAGGAACCGTTGGAGACATGAAGCTGGGAGAAAAGATTTCAGAGGAAGATGGCTATGTGGATGAAGCCGAAAACGAAGGAGGGCCAATAAGACTCATTAGCGGCCAGAAAACCGTGGGAGAGTTCAACGCTCCGGACAATGCCAAGTGGCTTCGCCAGATAATCGTTGGAGAAGACGATAATGCAAAGGCACACTCCGACGCTTTGGCAGCTGAGCAGGCCTTAAGGGCAAACGATACAGTTAAGGTTGATCTGGAGTCCGGCATCTGGGACCACAAGGCAAAGCCATACGACCGATACCTTGATTCAAAGCTTAAGATTACAGGAAGCGAAGCAAAGGCAGTCACTTACACATTAAAAGACATTGAAGAAATGCAGGACATTACAGTTGCGGATTCCTTCGGAGCATCCTGCGGAGTCTTTGGATTCAGGGGAGTAACCCTGAAGGATCTGGTAATGGACAACCTGGCAGATGGAGTTGACAGGCCAAGCAGGATCACCGTAATCGGACAGGACGGATACCAGACGGAAGTTGATGTAAATGACATGCTGAACGGCGTGGACAGCCGCTACCAGAACGGCGAAAAGAGGGACATCATCATAGCTTATGCAATGAACGGAAGTCCTCTGGTAAAGAACAAGAAGTCTGAGGGCTTCACCGGAGAAAACGGTTTCGGACCGTTCAGGCTGGTAGTGGAAAACCAGACAACAAGATGGGTAAAAAATGCGGTAGAAATACGCATTGGAGAATAGAAGTTGACAATAGAAACAAGAAAAAGGAGAAGAGAAATGAGCAAGAAAATCAAGAGTGTAATCGCAATACTCATGTGCATGGCAATGTGCTTTGCCTTTGCAGCATGC
>JAQVOT010000186.1 GCA_028702415.1 Eubacteriales bacterium | reverse complement strand
GTAAGCGTTGTAATCCCTAAAAAACTGGTCGGAGAGATCCGGGCCATCAAGGTGGTGTGCTAGCCATGACAGACAAGAAAGCCAATGTCATTTGTCGTTGTGAAGAGATAGAAATAGATGAAATTCGCAAGTGGATCAATGCGGGCTACACAAATTTTGAAGAACTCAAGAGGATCCTGCGTGTAGGCATGGGCCCCTGCCAGGGCAGAGGCTGCCGCGACATCATTCTCCGCGAACTTTCAAAAGCAACAGGCAAACCAGTAGCAGAGCTTCTGCCTGGAGTCATCAGGCCTCCGGTGAAACCGGTCAAAGCCAAACTATTGGCCGAAGATAACGAATAGGAGGTAGGGTGTGCTATGACTGTAAAAACAGCTGATGTAATTGTAGTAGGCGGTGGAGTTCACGGAGCATCCACTACGTATGAGCTGGCAAAAGCCGGTGTAAATGTAGTTCTTTTTGAAAAAGAATATCTTGGTTATGGTGGTTCAGGCCGTTGTGCAGCCGGACTTCGGCAGCACTTTGGTACAGAAACTAATCTGCATATGGCAAAATACAATCTGAAGGTCTTCCCCACCCTGGAGGAAGAGCTTGATACGGGTATGTCCCTTGAGTTTACACAGTGGGGGTATATGTGGGTTGCATATGCTGACAGCGTTCTTGCGCAGCTTCAGAAGAACGTTGATCTGCAGCAGAGCCTCGGCATTCCATCTGTTATGATGAAACCCGATGAAGTAAAAGCACGCTGGCCATACCTTTGCATGGACGGTATCATAGGTGTTGCGTTCTGCGGCGATGACGGACATATTAACCCGCAGACCCTTACCCTTTCTTATGGTCACGCTGCACGCAGACTGGGAGCAACAGTGAAGACATATTGTCCGGTAGTGAAGCTTCTTGCAGAAAATGGCAAGATCAAGGGCGTAGTGACCGAAGACGGTGAAGAGTGGCATGCTCCTAAAGTCCTTCTCTCTTCCGGTCCGTGGTCAACACCGCTTGCAGCTACTGTAGGCGTAGAGCTTCCTGTTTATCCGGAACGTCATAATCTGCTTATAACTGAGCCTGTGGAAGTTTTTGACTGCCCGATGGTTCTCTGTCTTGATGATGGTGCGTACTTCAAACAGTGCCCCAACGGAACCTTTATGTTTGGACGCGACGACCAGGACGAGCCTCATACAGTTGAATGCACGAACAGCGCTAAATTCCTTGAAGGCGTAACAACGAGCGTTTTGAAGAGGATTCCTGCTCTCAGCGGAGTACGTGTTGTTCGTCAGTGGTCAGGTCCTTATGACAACACACCGGACCACAACGCGATAATTGACTGGACACCTGTGGAAGGTTTGCTTGTTAACTGCGGATGGAGCGGTCACGGACTTCAGTTTGGTCCTTCAGGCGGAAGAGTTTGCAAGGAACTGCTTATGGGAGAAAAACCATTTGTAGATCTTCACCGTTTCCGTCTTGCCAGATTTGCTGAAAACGATCTTTTCTTCGAACCAGCGTTCATATAAAATCAAGTCTAATAAAGGATCTGTATATTACGAGGCGGACATGCTTATGTCCGCCTCCGGTTTCTGTATTGATTTAATTTTCACAAAATGATATAACAGGCTGAGTATCATATGCCTTACGGATTTATAATAGATTTCTAGTGATTATCATATGGATAATACTGGTGCGTGAGGGGCAAAAATCGGTAATGTGCTGCTGTCGCAATAGTAGTTGCATTAAAAAACTGATATTCATCGCTGTTCTGGGTATTTTTGTATTTGCCTCCTGCTCGTTGGCTGCATCTTTTGTATTTATATCCGATACATTGTTTCGTGACGGTCAAAGCAGTCAATATCTAAAATATGTCCAGATATACATTCCGTACATTCCAACATCACACAGTTCTGATGAAGAAAACCTGCCTGCTGCGTTGATGCCAGTATGCGAAGCGTTATGCAGCCAAGGTATATCCAATTCAAGGACCAGAAATAAAATGTTGCTGTCGCTTGCGGAACGTTTTATTTCCTTAGATCATACCAGTCTTTATAATCCAGCAATTTTAGAAAGAAGCTTTTATAAATCTTCCAATATATGCGCGAAGAATGTAATAAGCATTAAAACTACTCGTAAGCTGGAATGAACTACACCTGCTGCTATTGATCATATCTTGAGTAACCTTTTCTGGATGTAAGGATGAGAGGAAAGGTTCAGTATTCATATGTTCAGAACTTTAATACTATGCCACTCTAATTGGTTGGTATTAAAAATTTTTTATGTCTGAACTGTTGTTTTGTTTGATGGCTGGAGGTATATAGATATGTCTGAAATAGTTTCAATAAGTTCCCACTTCACAGGTATCCCGGGCGCTCTTGTGATGTCGTTTATATCACTAAGTATTGTTTTTCTTGTAATAATTGGATTGATGTTAATAATGGCAGTGACACATAAACTGGTAAATATTTCAATGACGGCAACGTCTTCAAAAAATTTCAATAAGGGAAATAAATAGCATGGAATTATATCTTAGTGCCATTAAGGGAGTAATAGATCAGTCAGGTATTATTGCCCTGAACGGAGGGAACATGGTAATGCTCTTTGTTTCTTTTGTTCTTCTATATTTGGCGATAGTAAAGGGATTTGAACCGCTTCTGCTTCTTCCTATAGCTTTTGGATGCCTGCTGGTGAACCTTCCTCTTTCAGGTATAATCGACGAAGGAGGGTTTCTGTATTTTGTAAAATTCGGCATTGATCACGAACTCTACCCGATAATAATTTTTATGGGTATAGGAGCATTGACAGACTTTGGGCCGCTTCTTGCAAATCCAGTAACATTTATGCTTGGGGCTGCCGCCCAGCTTGGAGTTTTTATAGCGGTGGTTGGTGCTATGACAATGGGATTTTCAATACAGGAAGCTGCTGGTATAGGAATAATAGGCGGAGCTGACGGCCCTACTGCAATTTATCTTTGTGCAAAATTGGCCAAAGACATCCTTCCTGCCGTTGCAGTTGCTGCATATAGTTATATGTCTCTTGTTCCCCTTATTCAGCCTCCTGTAATAAGGCTTCTTACTACAAAAGAAGACCGTGCAATAAAAATGGAGCAGCTGCGTCCGGTTTCACGCAGCGAAAGAATACTCTTCCCTATTGTATCGACGATTGCGTGCGGATTGATACTCCCTGCCTCTGTCCCCCTTATTGGAATGCTTATGTTTGGAAATCTTCTCCGTGAATGCGGATGTACCGATCGTCTAAGTTTGGCTGCACAAAACGAGGTGCTTAATGCAACTACAATCTTTCTTGGTGTATCTGTCGGAGCGACCATGAATGCTGATTCTTTTCTTAGAGTTGAGACAATAATGATAATATCG
>JAQVOT010000010.1 GCA_028702415.1 Eubacteriales bacterium | reverse complement strand
ACACATTGTCGGTTGAAATGAAGAAGAAGTTCGATAAGTTCCTGTATTCCCACAATGCAACAATTCAGATTCGTGAAGGCTATGGGACAACAGAATGCGTAACCGCATCCTGTCTGACTCCCCCAACTCTCCATAAGGAAGGAAGCATAGGGGTGCCATTCCCGGATACTTATTACAAGATCGTGGAACCGGGGACGGACAGGGAACTGCCATATGGCGAGGAAGGTGAAATACTTATTGCGGGACCTTCGGTGATGAAGGGTTATATCGATATGCCTGAGGAGACTGCCGACACATTGCGTGAACATGCCGACGGTCTGAAATGGATTTATACCGGAGACCTGGGAGTCATGGACGATGAAGGCTTCCTGTACTTTAAGGGCAGAATCAAGAGAATGATAATAACTTCAGGATATAACGTATATCCTGCACAGCTTGAAAATATTTTTGACGCCCACGAGAAGGTTCATATGAGCTGCGTAATCGGGGTACCTGACAGTTACAAGATGCAGAAGGTCAAGGTCTTCATTATGCTTAAAGAAGGCATTACTGCAGATGAAGAAATTAAGAAAGAACTCATGGCCTATGCCACAAAGCATATCGCCAAGTATGCAATGCCGGATGAAATAGAGTTCAGAGCGGAGCTTCCAAAGACACTGGTTGGCAAGGTTGCATACCGTCAGCTGGAAGAAGAAGCAGCAGAGAGGACAGAAGAATGATTAAAAACATATACCCACTCATGCACACGGATTCTGAGGGTCACGGCCACAGTCACGGTGAGCAGGGCCAAAGCCAGGGTGGAGAAGAGAACACCCACGGTGAGCACACCCATGGTGAGCAGGGCCACACCCATACACATGAAAACAAGAAGGCGGTAATGAACCGCCTGGCAAGAATTATCGGCCACATGGAGTCAGTAAAAACTATGGTGGACAATGATCGGGACTGCAGTGAGGTTCTTATTCAGCTGTCAGCAATCAGTTCGGCTCTCAAGGGAGTCAGCAGAGTTATCCTTAAAGAACACATGGCAACCTGTATTGTTGAGGCTGCCCGTGAAGGAGATATGCAGCAGATCGAGGAATTAAATGCAGCAATCGACAAATTCATGAAATAAATGTTGTAATAGTATGGCCTGGGTCGTACAATAGTAAAAATGCCTACCGGCTTGTATCGGGCTGAAAATTACAATGGAAATTATGATAGAAGGATAAGGAGAGAAAAAATGGCAAAGTATTTTGATGAACCATCGAGAACATTTAATGAGTATCTGCTGGTGCCGGGGTATTCCTCGACAGAATGCAGAGTGGAAAATGTGTCTCTGAAAACGCCTGTTACAAAATTCAGGAAAGGTGAGAAACCGGAAATCACCATGAACATTCCATTGACCTCCGCAATCATGCAGGCAGTTTCAGGGGATGAGCTTGCTGTTGCACTGGCAAGGGAAGGCGGCATATCATTTATTTTCGGATCCCAGCCGGTTGAAAGCCAGGCAGCCATGGTTCGCAAAGTCAAAAGCCATAAAGCGGGGTTTGTACGGAGCAACACAAATATCAGACCCGACCAGACTCTGGCAGATCTTCTGGAACTCAAGGAAAGAACAGGTCACTCCACCACTGCTGTAACAGAAGATGGAACGGCGGAGGGCAAAATGGTTGGCCTCGTAACAAGCAGAGATTACAGAGTCAGCAGAATGCCAATGGACACCAAGATAAGCGAGTTCATGACACCCAGAGAAAAACTGATAGTAGCCAAGGAAGGGATCAGCCTGAGCGAGGCCAACGACATGCTTTGGGAAAGAAAGCTGAATGCACTTCCTGTTGTTGATGAAAAGCAGAGACTGGTTTACTTCGTGTTCCGCAAGGACTATGTCGCCCACAAGGAATACCCGGATGAACTTCTGGATAAGGATAAGAGATACGTTGTGGGAGCAGGTGTGAACACGCGTGATTATGAGACTAGGATTCCTGCACTGGTTGAAGCGGGGGTTGATATTCTCTGCATTGACTCAAGCGAAGGTTTTTCAGAGTGGCAGGCGGAGACGATAAAGTTCGTAAGAGACAATTACGGCGACAGCGTGAAAATCGGTGCCGGAAATGTGGTAGACGGGGAGGGGTTCAGATACCTGGCAGAGGCAGGTGCAGACTTCGTTAAGATCGGCATCGGCGGGGGGAGCATTTGCATTACCCGTGAGCAGAAGGGTATCGGAAGAGGACAGGCCTCCGCAGTTATTGAAATTGCAAAGACAAGGAACGAGTATTTGAAAGAAACGGGAATCTACGTTCCGATTTCCTCCGACGGCGGAATCGTTTACGACTACCACATGGCCCTGGCTCTGGCCATGGGTGCGGATTTCCTGATGCTCGGCAGATACTTTTCAAGATTCGATGAATCACCTACAAACAAAGTTCAAATAGGCGGAAATTATTACAAGGAATACTGGGGCGAAGGTTCAGCACGTGCACGTAACTGGCAGAGATACGACCTGGGCGGTGACGCTAAAATGAAATTTGAGGAAGGGGTGGACGCCTATGTGCCATATGCCGGAGCCCTTTCGGATAATGTTCGTCAGTCACTTATGAAGGTGAAATCCACAATGTGCAACTGTGGAACCATGAACATCAAGGATCTGCAGAAAAATGCTAAGCTGACCCTTGTTTCAGCAACAAGCATCGTAGAAGGCGGAGCCCACGATGTAATCCTTAAAGATGCGATTTACAGCGATATTAAGTAAATGGAAGATAACAATTTAAACCCGGGGAAAAGGACAAGCGAATATACCAGGGGACTGCTCACATGTCTGGGTTGCCAGACATTGTGGGGCTTTTTGGTACTTTACTGGGATATGCTCAATCCTATTCCTTCGTCAACGGTTATCTTTTATCGCGTGTTTCTGGTGGGACTGATCAGTACTGCTTTTGCTCTGGGAATGTATGGCTGGAAGGAGTACAGAAAAATCTTCAAGGATAAGAAGGCCTTTTGGGGGCTTACTCTTACAGGCACCATCGTAACATGCAACTGGAGTGTGTATATATGGGCGGTTAAGGCAGGGTTCGTTATACAGACCTGCGTGGGCTACTTTATTGAACCTTTGGTTGTTGCGGCCTTTGGAATAATCTTCTTCAGAGAAAAGATGTCGAATTATAAGATTATTTCTTTCCTGCTGGCGGCGGTGGGTCTTGTTATTATCCTGATTCATTTCGGGGAAGTGCCAAGCATAGCCCTGGTGCTTGCGGTTACCTTCGCGGCATATGCAGCTCTTCAGAAAAAGTACGATATGCCATCAATGCTGATGCTGTCTTATGAGACGGTACTGCTGGCAATACCGGCGCTGGCAATTGTAATATATCTGGAAGTCACAGGCCAGGGTGCACTGAGTATGCCCGAGGTTGGAACCGGAAAGTATCTGCTGATGCTGTGCTGCGGGCCTCTGACGGCTCTGCCCCTTTTTCTCTTCGGTGTTGCGGCCACCAGAGTGGAACTTATAATGCTGGGGATTCTGGAATATATAAGTCCGTCGATTTCCTTGATCCTGGGGATCTTCGTCCTTCACGAAGCCTTTGACGGAGTTCAGTTCATTTCATTCGTGATCGTATGGATCGGACTGATATTCTTCACAGCAGGGGAGATCAAGGCCAGGGCAAGGGCCAGGATCGACAGGCTTGAGAAGCGAATAGAATAAATGTTCTTGAACATGCGTTCGTATAATAGTATAATAAGTCAGAGAGTTGTCTCTGGCTTATTTTAATGAGACATAATAAGTTACCAAACTCGGCATTGCGGAGGGCAGGTGTATGGAAGAAGTTCTTATGCAAAAGCTGCAGATTCTGGCTGACAGTGCCAAGTACGATGTGTCCTGTTCCAGCAGCGGAGCTGACAGAAACAATAAGGGTAGAATGGGAAATGCCCATGCCGCGGGAATCTGCCACTCCTGGGGAGCGGATGGCAGGTGCATTTCCCTGCTCAAGGTTCTGTTTACCAATAAATGCGAATATAACTGTGAGTACTGTGTTAACAGGAGAAGCAACGACTTCCCGCGGGCATCCTTTGAACCTGATGAGCTGGCAAGGCTTACGATTGAGTTCTATAAACGTAATTATATCGAAGGGCTGTTTTTGAGCTCTGCAGTTGAGGTATCTCCGGACTACACCGCGGAACGCATTCTGAAATGCCTGAAGTTACTTAGATATAAATATGGTTTTGCAGGATACATACATGCGAAGATCATTCCTGGGGTCTCCCCTGAAATTATTCACCAGACAGGTCTTGTGGCGGACAGACTAAGTGTGAACATCGAAATGCCCACCAGCAAAAGCCTGGCTGCCTTTGCACCACAGAAAAAACCAAAACAGATATTTGCTCCAATGAAGCAGATTACAAATACACTAATTGAGACCAGAGCTCTCAAGGGGCCGGGGACCATGTTCAAGGGAGAAAAACTGAACAGCATGGATAAGCTTGTGTGGCCGGCTAAAGGCAATCCAGGGGCTCTCGTCGATCCCGGATCCACCGCCCGAAAAGGATCATTTGCCGCTGCGGGACAGACAACCCAGATGATCGTTGGGGCCGGAGATGAAACAGATTTCAGTATTCTCACCACAAGCGAGAATCTCTACAGGACTTTTAAGATGAAGAGAGTTTACTATTCCGCTTATATTCCTATTGTTGATTCGCCTATACTTCCGGACAGGAACACTGCGCCTCCCCTTGCCAGGGAGCATCGGATCTACCAGGCAGACTGGCTTTTGCGATTCTATGGATTTAATGTAGGGGAACTTCTTGGAGGGAAGAATCAGAATCTGGATCCGGATGTGGATCCCAAGGTAATGTGGGCCCTGAGAAATCTGGACAATTTTCCAATTGAAATCAACAGGGCGACCTATGAGGAACTTATGAGAATTCCGGGAATCGGGCATATTTCTGCCAAAAGAATAATCCGGCAGAGGATTTTCCGGGCGGTGAAATTCGAAGATCTGCAGAAAATGGGTGTCGTGGTAAAACGGGCACGGTACTTCGTTCTTTGCTGCGGCAGGTATAACGGCAACAAGCGATTTGAGCCGGAGACAATCAGGAATTCCATGCTGCAGATGGAGAACGGGTTGCAGCTCAGCCTCTTCGATAATAAATGGATGCGGCTTGAAGAGGGAGAACGACTGGAGAAGCTGGCCACCAGCGGGGTGATTTAGATGATCGATTATCTGTATGACGGTACATTTGAAGGGGTACTGACCTGCGTTTATCACCATTACTATACTGAAGAGGCGGCCGGAATCAGCGTTAAGGGTGAATACCAGCCAAGCCTGCTGCATGACTGCATGTATGTTGAGACGGATGGCGCAAAAGCAAGCCGGGTGTATGAGGCCATTGAAAAGAAGATTAATTCTTATGCCCTGAAGACGGTTTACCGGGCCTACCTTTCGAATGATCCTCACAAGGAAATGAAAATACTGCGATACCTTGTGCTGGGATTTCGGAACCCTTATGCAGCCGGGCATAACAGGAGCGATCCTGCCGTTTTTGACATGGAAACTCTTGTGAAGAAAGTGGGATTCGAGAAGGAACGTATGCTGGAATTTGTAAGGTTTGAAGCGATCAAGGGGGATAGGGCCGATGAGGGCGATGATAATGATGGGGGAGCCGGCGAGATGCTGTATGCGGAGGTGGAGCCGGACAACGATGTGCTGGAATTGATAGGGGATCATTTTTCCGATAGATTCAAAAACAACCCTTTTATCATCAGAGATCTTGGAAGGAACAAGGCGCTGATAGCATATGAAGGTCATTGGTACATTTCGGAGGGCCTGCCGGAAAATCTGAATCCCGTCAGGACTGAAGATGAGATTTCATACCAGCGGCTCTGGCAGACTTACTTCGATCATATTGCGATCAAAGAAAGAGTGAATCCTCGCTGCCAACGGAACTTCATGCCGGCCAGGTACTGGAAACATCTGACGGAGATGAATCGCAAATAGCCGAGTATAGCCGGTATATATTTTTTTAATAAAATATGTTGACAGAATAATAGATAAGTGATAATGTACTATTGTCTTAAGTGCTTAAGACAATAGTACATTATTAATATGGAGGGATATGATGGAATGGAAAATTAATGACAGTCTTCCCATCTGGCCACAGATCAAAAAACAGCTAATGTTTGAGATTATTGCCGGAAGATATGAGAAGGGCGGCCCGTTCCCAACAGTCAGAGAACTTGCGGAAGATGCGAAGGTAAATCGCAACACCATGCAGCGGGCTTTGGCCGAACTGGAAACCGATGGTCTCGTAATTACCAATCGAACAGCCGGAAGAACAGTTACAACCGATGAAAATCTAATCGCTATTACTCGTGAAAAACTTGCAAAAGAGAAAATCAACAGTTTAATGGAAGAAATGAACGCGATAGGCTTTGGTGCTGATGACATCCTGAAATTAATAACAGACAAAGTCAACATCAGCGGTAAATAATACATGAGGGGTGAATATATAATGAAAACTAATACGCTGGTAGAATGCCGTGGACTGACAAAGACTTTCCCTGGTGCCCTGGCACTGGATCGGGTTGATCTGACTTTAGGCCGCGGTAAAATCATCGGGCTTCTGGGTCCCAACGGAAGCGGCAAGACAACACTGATAAAAATAATGAATGGACTTATCCGGCCAACAGCCGGCACAGTCACCATTGATGGCGAGAACCCGGGACCATATACGAAATCCCAGGTAAGCTATCTGCCGGATAAAAATTACTTTGCTGACTGTATGAAAGTTTATGATCTGCTCAACATTTTTGAGGACTTCTATGAAGACTTTGATCGCGCAAAAGCAACAGAAATGTGCGCATCTCTTGGCATCAGGGAGACGGCTCGCCTGAAGGAAATGTCCAAGGGTACCAAAGAAAAAATGCAGCTGATCATGGTTATGAGCAGGAAGGCCCAGCTCTATCTTCTGGACGAGCCAATCGCAGGAGTAGACCCGGCCGCCAGAGATTATATTCTCAATACGATAATCAGCAATTACAACGAGGAAGGAACGATTCTGATTTCAACACACCTGATCTCGGATATTGAAAAGGTTCTGGATGAAGTTGTATTTCTGAAGGAGGGTAGAGTGATTCGTCATGAGGCAGTGGAGGATATCAGAATAAAAGAAGGCAAGTCCATAGACGAAGTTTTCAGAGATGATTTCCGCATGGTTTCACAAAGGACATCACAGGAGCTGGGGGATTGGCACTACGTGAATAGCGATGCCGGCGAAGTAAGGGATGCCGGTAATGCCGGTGAAGATAATAATGGTACCGCAGAAAGGGGTGAACAGTAATGGTAGGAAAACTGATAAAGGTTGAATTCAAATCCAGCTTTCGCATGTTGCTGGTTGTATGGGTAGCCTTGCTGGCCATGACGATAATAATGTGTCTGTTAGGTTCTTTTACAGGGATAGGCCAGGCCTTTGTAGACCCGTATATGGGTGCCCCAAGTGCCGGTGAAACTATAGTTGCCGTTGTTTCATGGATCCTCTATATTGGATTATTCGCGGCGGTTGTAGTACTGACTATTGCCGTAATAATTCTTCGATTCTACAAGGGACTATTAGGTGACGAAGGTTATCTGATGCATACATTACCGGTAAAGGAATGGCAGCTGATTACCGCCAAAGGAATTGTGGCTGCATGTGCTGTTATTGGAAGCGGCATAGTAGTATGCATCTCAATGATGTTTATTATGGGTGTGGGTGATTTATCCATGATGTTAAGTTCTATTAAAGGGATGTTTGAAGCTATTGGAGAAACTCCTTCTCTTATACTGATAGGGTTTGAAGGTTTGATTCTAATGGTTATGGGGATTCTGAAATCTATATATCAGGTTTATGCGGCAATTTCAATCGGACAGCTTTTTAACAGGCATAGAATACTCACATCTCTGGGGGCATATATTGGTATAACCATAGTGTTATCCATAATAGTCGGAGCAGCCACTGTGATCATGGATATGATTGGAGCTAACAGTTTCCTGATCGGCTGGTTGAATTCAATTTCTTTAATCACGGCAGATGGGATATCCGTAGCAGCACAAATAGGATTTCTGGCTATCTTCCTGATAACGGCGGTACAGCTTGTGGCATTCCACATCATATCGGAACGCCTGCTGACAAAACGTCTTAATCTACTGTAGGAAAAAGGCGATTAAAAAATGCGGGGTCATGTGGACCCTGCATTTTTAATATGCACTACCTGTTTTAATCACGCATTCCCTGTTTCTATCCGCTACTCCCATAGGTCCACATGTGATATACTTTATGGAGTATTTTGTATGGAAATATACTGATTTTGCAGCTTTTGCAACTGAAGGTTGACAAATTGAAAAGTCCAAATGGTAGAACGCAACGGCACAAGGGTTTATCCTGGTCACAGAAAAACACATTACATCAAAATGGTGAATTGGAAACCGGGAGGAAAAAATGATACTGGCAGATAAAATAATAGAAAACAGAAAGAAGAACGGATGGTCCCAGGAGGACCTGGCTGAGCGGCTGGGCGTATCCAGGCAATCCGTATCAAAATGGGAAGGTGCTCAGGCTGTTCCGGACATGAAAAAAATACTGCAGCTTGCGGAGGCCTTCGGAGTGACAACTGATTATCTCTTGAGAGATGAAATTGAAGAGCGATTTGTATCCGATTCAATATCGATCGATAATGGAATCGAGGAAACAACTCGGACGGTTTCAATGGAAGAGGCGAATTCTTTTCTCAAATATAACGCAAAAGCCGCAAGCACTATTTCAACAGGGGTCATGCTTTGCATTCTTTCCCCGATCATATTGATTTTTCTTGCGTGGCAAGCCGATGAAGGGAAACTGGCAGGAGGCGAAAATATGGCAGCCATGGTGGGAGTTACAGTGCTTTTGGTAATTGTGGCCATCGCGGTGGCCATGTTCCTTACGGCAGCCATGCGCGGTAAACCCTACGAATATCTTGAGGAAATGGATATAGAAACAGAATACGGAGTAAGCGGCATGGTAAAAGAGCGTCGCGATGATTACGGGGAGAAACACAGCAGGCTGCTTATAATAGGTATAATTTTGTGCGTGCTCTCGGTTATTCCCTTGATTCTTACGGAACTGCTTCATTACAGCAGCGAGAGGGACATGGCAGCTATTTTGGGAGTACTGATTCTACTGGCAATCGTGGCTGTGGGAGTAAAAATGATCGTGCTTACCTGCATCAGGCAGGGAGGCTTTGATAAGCTGTTGGAGGAAGGTGACTATACAAGACTGAATAAAAGATCCGGAAAATATGACGGTATCTACTGGGCAATTGTACTGGCTGCATATCTAGCCTGGAGCTTTATTACTTCAAGATGGGATATGACCTGGATCATATGGCCGGTGGCAGGTGCATTGTTTGTGGCATATCATGAGATAATGAAGGCTCTTGTCCGCTCAGTTAAGAAATAGGAAAGGTGCAAGGGATGGAAAACAATTTTGACATGCAATCATATGTGACGCGAGGCGTAGAGAGGATCGTGGCTGACGCCATTCGGGCGACCCTGCGAAATCCCAAGGAGAGCGCTTTCATGATACGTTTCGCGGCAGCAAGCAAGAGAGCGTCCCAAAAGCGGAAAGAGGCGGAAGCGGTGGGTACCCATATTCCGCCATTGCTCATCGCAAGCATTACCAGTGAATGCAATCTTCACTGCAAAGGCTGCTATTCCCGTGGGATTCACACAACTACGGATCAGGAACCCTTGGCACAGCTCACGGCTGAGGAATGGGGAAGGGTTTTCGCAGAAGCCGAGGAATTGGGTTTCAGCTTTGTAATTCTGGTGGGCGGGGAACCGATGCTTAGGAGGGATGTTATTGAAACCGCGGGGAATAGGCCAAACATACTTTTCCCGATTTTCACAAACGGAACATTCCTCACGGAAGGGGACATGGAACTTTTTGATCGATGCCGAAATCTTATCCCTATCATGAGTATAGAGGGCGGCAGAGCCGAGACCGATGCTAGACGTGGGGAGGGCATTTATAAAATCCTCATTAACAATATGGACGAATTTCAGCGGAGAGGACTTGTCTTCGGTGCTTCTTTAACGGTTACAAAAGACAATCTAAGTGAAATCACATCGAAGGATTTCCTGCAGCAGCTTTCAGAACAGGGCTGCACTTCCGTAATCTATATCGAATATGTTCCGCCAACCAGTGACAGTGATGCACTGGCTCTAAACGAGGAAGAATCAGAATTGCTTCGTGATAGAATCGGAGTACTGCGCAAGGATTTTCAGAACATGGTTTTTATTTCATTTCCGGGAGATGAGAAGGCCTCCGGGGGCTGCGTTGCCGCAGGCAGGGGATTACTTCACATCAACTCCCAGGGCAGTGCAGAACCTTGTCCCTTCTCGCCATTCTCGGATATCAATGTCCGGGACAGTTCGCTGAGTCTGGCACTGAAGTCTGACTTCTTTCGCCGCCTCAGGAGCAGCGAAATTCTGACTGAAGCCCATACAGGGGGATGCGTTCTGCATGAAAAAGCCCGGCAGGTGGAAGAAATGCTTGGGGGAAAGAATAAAAAGACGGGATAAACAAAATGAACTAATTATATATAGTATAAGCAAGGAAAAAATGTTATACTACGTAACGTTGGGAATGATGTCTCCCATGGGATTCCAAAACCGCAATTGTGCTAATGACGTCTAAACAAGAATCAACATGCATGGAGGTAATGCTATGTTAAATTGTTTAGTTGTTGGTGCAGGCGGTTTTTTAGGTTCTATTGCCAGATATCTGATGGGACTGATTCCGGTGCCTACCATGGGTATTAACATCATCGGTTCGTTTCTGATTGGTTTGATTTCCGCATATGCCCTTAGGGACACGCAGTTTGATCCACGGCTGTTGCTGTTTTTGAGAGTCGGAATTTGCGGCGGATTCACGACATTTTCTACATTTTCCCTTGATGCAGTCGATATGCTGAGAACCGGCTCTTATCTGCCGGCGATATTGTATATGGTGCTTAGCGTGGTGCTTTGTGTGTTTGCGACTGTGGGTGGACAGATGCTTGTGAGATTGTATTAGCGTGAAGAGATGACACTTCTATTTACCCAGGGTAAATCGTGCTCAGTGAATCTTTTAAAACAGTTCAGGTGATATGTGCTATAATTATTCTTACGGAGGTTTATACGACAAACTTGTGGTAGTGAGGAGAAAAAATGAGAAAGAATAGTATGATAAAAAGAAGATTTTTATGTGTCATATTGTCAACGATTATTGCCTTGCCACTCATTATAAGCGGTTGTGGGCAGGATAATGGATCGGAGGAGGGACAAGACAAAAACTCTGTTCCGCAGATAGTAGCGAGCACCACAGGTTCTGAGAGCTGGGAGAACACTATAGATTACAGTATGGCAGACAACTGGCTTTCACAACCCGAAAGCATAGAAAAAGATGTTGACGTAATTTACTTTTATCCCACATGCTATTCCAAGGAAAATGATGACGACTTACAAGTCTGTGACATTGATAATAAAATAATGCGCCAGGGAGCGGAGGCGATGAAACAGGGCCAATTGAGCGTTTTTGCAGATAGCTGCAACCTGTATGCACCTTTTTATCGTCAGGTTGAGGCCAGTTACGCACTGTCGATCCCACAGAAAGATAACGAAGATTTAATGAGATATTCAGCTTCTAAGGATCCGGCAGCTGCTCTTGACTATTACTTTGAGAATCTCAATGAGGGAAGGCCATTTATCCTTGCCGGACACTCTCAGGGATCGGAAATATTAACATTTGTTTTGGCTGATTACATGGAGGAACATCCGGATTATTACAAAAGAATGGTAGCCGCATATGTAATTGGATATTCCGTAACTGACAGGCTTCTTGATGAAAACACACATCTGAAATTTGCTGAGGGACCTGATGACACGGGAGTTATTATTTCATATAACACAGAAGGTCCTGAAAACAAGGACCAGCATAATGCGGTTGTCCTTGATGGAGCTATTGCAATTAACCCTATTAACTGGAAAAGAGATAACACATACGCAGACAAATCCGAAAATCTGGGATCATTCCTGGCAACCGGAGAATACGTGGAACATCTTGCAGATGCACAACTTGATACCGACAGAGGTGTAGTTATCTGCTCAAGCGTCGATAAAGAAACATATACACTACCTATGCCGGAACTTTTCGGTCATGCCAGTTATCACAGGTATGACTACGGATTCTACTATGAAAATCTAAAGAAGAATATAGCGGATAGAATTGATGCTTATATGAATAAATAAGAACAAATCCCTCTGCTTTCCAAAATCTGTCTAATAAGTGGCTAATCTGCCCGTTTTAGACAGTTTTTATGTGTAAAAAAAGATATGCAAGATTTTGTTAATCCTGCATATCTAACTTGGTACTCCCTAGGGGAGTCGAACCCCTGATTCCGCCGTGAGAGGGCGACGTCTTGACCACTTGACCAAGAGAGCATATATTGTCTGTTTTGCAAATGAAAGTATACCATAGGCAATGCCGCTGTGTAAAGCGGTTTATTGCTATGCTTTCGTTGACACTTTACAGGTAAAATCATATAATCTATTCTGTGTGAGAATTGTTCTCTATGGCAGAGGATATTCTATGCATTAATAAAAACAGAGGGGGATCCGAACATGAAGAAAATACTGGTAAGTGAATGCCTTTATGGCGGCAGAATCGTAAGATATGATGGCGGAGAAAAAGCTGAAACCGATCCGATTTTTCTTAAGTGGAAGGAAGAAGGCAGACTGATTGCAATATGCCCTGAAGTTTTCGGTGGCCTGCCAACGCCGCGACCTGATTCACAGAGAGTTGGCGAAAAAGTAATGTCATGCAAAGGCACGGACGTAACAAAAGAATATACGAAGGGCGCTGAGGAGGCTTTGCGACTGGCAAAAGAAAATGATGTAATATTCTGCGTCATGAAGCAGGACAGTCCTTCATGCGGTAGCAAGACCATCTACGACGGAACATTTACTGACACAAAAATCCCGGGGCAGGGACTGGCGGTAGAATATTTGAGGAATGCCGGATTCAAGGTTTTTGGAGAGGAAGATCTGGAAGAAGCTGCGAAATATCTGGCAGAGAAAGAGGAGTAGAAAGTGAAAAATATAATAATTACAGGTGGACCAACAAATGAATACATTGACGAGGTAATGAAGATTACCAACATGTCAACGGGAAGCCTTTCCACGGCGCTTAGCAAGTGTTTTCTGGGAGCCGGCTACAGGGTATTCGCCATTTTCAATCACAGCGTAAGTACGGAAAAAATAGAATTTATGATGGCAGACCTGGAAATCGATGGGGATGCCTTCAGATATTACGGTGTGGAAACCACGGAAGATATGATAAATGCTTTCCGGCAGGTCATCTCGGATATGGAAGAAGAAGGTTTTGCATGTGATGCGGTAATCCACGCATCGGCAGTTGGCGATTTTAAAGGCGAATTCTCCTTCCTGCTTGAAGACATGGCGGAGGAACTTTTCGCAGCGAAGGATAG
>JAQVOT010000185.1 GCA_028702415.1 Eubacteriales bacterium | reverse complement strand
ATTTTTCACAGACCATACAATGTTACCATACTTTCATTTCTCAATCAAGAACGAGCTTCCTGTATAATTCCTCATATTCTTCCCGAAGCATTGAATAACATCTGACCTCGCGGATTTCACCGTCGTATAGACGATAGGCTCTGCGAAGAGTACCTTCATAATTGAAACCGCACTTCTCGATTACCTTCTGGCTTCTCAGGTTCACGTCGCTGGTCCTTATCATCAAAACATCCAGCTTAAGCTCTTCGAAGCCGTAGCAAATCAATGCCTTTGCGGCTTCCGTCATATAGCCCTTCTTCCAGTGCTCCCTGGCCAGAGAATATCCCATCTCTCTGCTGTTGATCTCCGGTCTGTACTTATCGAGCTCGAAGCCGATGCTGCCGATGGGTTTGTCAATGCCCTTCTCAGTAATAGCCCAGGTGGTGTTCTGCCTGAACAACTCATCTATGATGTATCTGGATTCGCTGACACTTCCATGAGGTTTCCATCCGGCGTGGGGTCCCACGTCAGGATCGGAGGCGTACTCATAAAGATCCCGAGCGTCCTTTCTGGACCACTGCCTTAGAATAAGCCTCTCCGTTTCAAGTTGAGGAACTCTGATAATCTTTCTCATAATGCAAAAACGGACTCCTTTTCCTTATTCTGTGGTGCTGAGTATTTCCTTGTTCTTTTCCACCTGGCTTACCTTCATCTTCTTAACATCTGTCGGATCAACCTCTTCGTTTAGCGCCAGAATTGTCGGAGCCAAATATACCGTCTTCAGTGGTTCCCCGTCAAGAGAAATCTTGCTGTATTCCGTGAAATTCTTTCCCTTGATGTAATACTTTTCGCCGATCTTGACTATTCGCTGAATCTTGATTTCCTTAACACCCATCTGCATGTCTGTAGGTTTGTATGGATTAATACCACCGTAAATGTATCCCTTGCCATAGAGCATGTCATAGGAAAGGGCCTCAAGATTTTCCTTGTAGTTTTTCTTTTTCTCATAGTTCTGATGGTACTTGGTCATCATTCCAACGGATATTCCCAGCCGTTTCAGCAGACGTGGGGATATTTCATAGGTTGCAAGGTCCTCGTCCTGCTTTTGCAAGCCGAAATTGCTCCAGATTACATACTGGGTCTCGTACAGATTCCCCGACTTCAGCTCTTCTTCCGTCATGTCAAGTGCCGGCAGATGGTCGCCGTAAATTACAAGCACAACATCCTCATCGAATCTGTTCAGGTTTCTTGTAAGATGCATGATGAAAGCATCCATTTCGTAAAGCTGGTTTGCGTAGTACTCATAACCCCATTTTTTCTCCTCATTCGGAGCTTTGGTCACCTTGATTGCAGGATCTGTGATCACTTCTTCCGAGGGATACTTGCCGTGACCCTGAACGGAAATTGTATAGATATAATCCGGCCCTTCAGTGCTCTTAAGGGCATCTCCGATATTGCTCACCAGCAATCCGTCCTTGGCCCAGTTTTTCGGAGTCTTAACCACATTGTTCATGTACTCAAGACATGTGAATGTGTCAAATCCCAGGTTCTTGAAAACCTTGTTTCTGTTATAGAAGGCACCTCTGTGGTTGTGAATGGCATGAGTCGAATATCCCAGCTGCTTCAGATCATAAGGTACGCTCTCACAGGTTTTTTCTGTAAGAACGCTCTTGTAAGGATATTCTCCCGGCCCGAAGAATCTGGCACTTATACCTGTCATTGCTTCAAACTCAACGTTGGCTGTTCCTGCACCCACTGCCGGCACAGATAGTATTCCCGTTGAATTCTCCTTCATTAACTTCCTGAAATTCGGTATTGGATCCCGGCTGTATTCTATACCCTTTACTATCGTGGGGTCCACAAAAGATTCCAGCTGCAGGAAAATGATGTTGGGTTTATTGTTAACATTCTTGTCGTCATCTTGTCCCGGAGTATATATTCCGTCTTCACCCAGTTCTCCTCCGGTAAAAATACCGGTCATCATATCGCGGTCATACCCGCGAGGCTTATCTATTCCGGTCTTCAGCCATGTAATCATGAAGGAATACGGAACTCCATTGTCCCTGTATGCGTAAGCCAGGTTGGGGAAGAATGTGTCCAGAATTCCCAGCTTCATTCCTCCTGTGATCGATCCAAATGTCACAATCGCAATAACCAGGAAGCAGGCAATGGATTTCTTGAAGTTAACTCTTGTGGAGAGCTTCGGAGTCTTCCGAAAAAGCAGTATTATGGCAAAGACAAAAATTGCCACCCCGACGCATATCATTATTATGCTCTTGGTTGAGAAATAGTTAGTCATTATGGATTGGGCTTCGCTTAAAGTCGCCAGATCCTTAACGTTAAACGGCGTCATCCGGTTAATTAGAATCACACCATTGGTTATTCCTATTGCCAGCCAGATGAATGATAACATGCAGGCTGCAAATATTCTTCTCCTGAAAAACAGGGCGAGGGAAAGCACTACCATTACCAGCATGGTGTTGCAGAAAAATACCATGGGATGTTCCACCATGAACTCGAGGGCTTTTACAGGTGACAGTCTTCCAAGTGCCTCGATAATAAGATTCAGAACCACGGCCATTACAAAGAGCATGAATACATGGTTTTTGCTTATTCTTTTTATTATAGATTTTACTTTACTCATTAGCTACCTCGTTAGCCAGTTTCCCAAATTCTTCTATGCTTAGTGTCTCGGCCCTTCTTAATGGATCAATTCCTGCCCTTTCCAGAACCTCTTTCACTTTGTTCTTATCCATTCCTCCCGCTCCGGACAGTGAATTCAGAAGGGTTTTTCTTCTTTGTCCAAAGGCGGCTTTCACGCAACTGAAAAAGACTTTCTCGTCTGTAAGTTCCACTGGCCTGTGCCCAGGGGCGCCTCCTCCATTATTATAAGCAAAGGGGATCAGGTTCAGCACAGCGGAATCCACCTTGGGTCTTGGGACAAAAACTTCCTTTGGCACAGATGCCACCTTTTCAACCTCGCAATAGTACTGAACCGCCACGCTGATGGCTCCGTAGGCCTTGGTTCCGGGACCGGATCTGATTCTGTCAGCCACTTCCTTCTGCATCATAACCGTGATGCTGTCCGCCGGCACTCCTTCCTCCAGAAGCTTCATGATAATCGGGGTTGTGATATAGTATGGAAGGTTGCCTATTATTCTAACCTTCCCGGTGAACCGGCCGGCAGGATCCTTTTTGTGGTCGCCGGCACCGCTAATGTCCGCCTTTGCCTTTTCAATGATTGCTCCAAGGTCTGTCTTAAGAACGTCCTGGTTTATGATTTCCACATTGTGGTACCGTGACAGGGTTTCCTTAAGAATCGGAATGAGTTTTCTGTCGATTTCGATTGCGATCACCTTAGCTGCGATCTCCGCCGCTTCAGCGGTAAGAACACCAATTCCGG
>JAQVOT010000184.1 GCA_028702415.1 Eubacteriales bacterium | reverse complement strand
AAAGATTATCAAACTGTACGATAAGCTCTACGACCAGTGCATTGAACTTGATTCTCTTTACACCGTTGCGTACATAAAGCATTCTACAGATACGGCAGACGAGTATTATGATAAGGAACAGCTCTACTGCTACAAAACCCTTGTGGAGATGGAAGATGCCCTCTGCGAAATCTGTCGCCGTATAACCAGAGGCCCTTCTGCCGGTAGTTTCAGGGAACATGTTGGAGAGCAGGCTTTTGATTACTTCTATGATTATGATGTGATGTCAAGCCGCGAAAAAAAACTTGTTAAGCGGGAGCAGAAACTGATTGACGAGTACTACGACACTTACGATCAGGTTGATTCCAGAGGCGTCAGATATAATCATGAGAACTGGACAATGGATGATCTCTCCGGTAGCAGGGGAACTGACCTGGCCTGGAGTGATTATGATTCCTACCTGAACCTCTATTATAAGCTCACAGGTTCCCTAAACAGAGCTACAGGCCCGATTTTTATAGAACTGGTTCAGCTCAGAGATGAACTCGCTGAAATAAACGGATTTGAAAACTATGCCGATTATGCGGATCAGTACATTTACTCAAGAGATTACTCCGGTGAGGATTTGAAACCGTTCTATAAGGAAATAAAGGAAATTTCGAGAATATTTAACAAGAACTATTATGCGGCCATGTCTGTTGGTATGGAAGCTTCATATCCGGAGCTTAGTGAAAGACAGCTCCTTAAAAATCTGGAGAAGTACAGCGGCAAGGTAAGCAAGTTGGCCGGCAAATCCTGCAACATTCTGCTCAAGCAAAAGCTTTATAACATCGGTGATGATGAGTCCCGTCAGAACATCTCCTTCACATCGGTAATTGCAAAAACCGGCAAACCATTTATCTGCATAACCATGGATCATGAAAACGACTTTGCCATCCTTACTCACGAATTCGGTCACTTCGTTCAGTTCAATGCTGTTAAGCAGAATAACATTCTTGCTGACAGGGTGAATATGGATCTGGCGGAAGTGGCTTCAAACGGTTTCAATGGCCTGATGATACACTACTATGAAGACATCTTCGATGAGGAGGCTGACTCTGCTGCCAGATATGCTTTAGGTGATCTGCTGCTGAATGTAATTGAAGGATCTACCCTGGACGAGTTCCAGCGTGAAGTATATGCCAACCCGGACATGAATCTCGGTGAAATAAACAGCACATATTCAAAAATTGCTGCCGAATACGACAAGGATCTTAAGGGTGACCCGGGCTACAACTGGGTATATGTGCCTCACAACTTTGACAGTCCAATGTACTATGTGAGTTACGCAGCCAGTGGTCTTGCCTCTCTGCAGATATGGAATAAAAGCCGGAAAGACTACTCAGGAGCAGTTAAAACCTGGGAAAAGATTACGAGAATCGGTTCATACAACAAAGACTATATGGCAGTTCTTGAGGAGTGCGGACTTATTAAATTCACCGATGCAGGTGCAGCAATGAAAATATGCAGACCTGCACTCAAAGCTACAAAGGTTAACGCAGGTTTGCAGTAAATGAAAATTAATATTATCAGAGGACAAAATCATATCGGTGGATCAATAATTGAACTTTCTACCGAAAACACCCGCATCATCCTTGATGCCGGTGCCAACCTGAAGGAAAACAGAGCACATCCATATGTGCCAAAGGTACCCGGACTTTTTAACCCCGGCAATTCCTATGACGGCATCTTTGTGTCCCACTATCATTGGGATCATGCTGGCCTTCTACCCTTCGTCATTGCGGGCAACCGAATCTTCATGGGTGAAACCGCCTATAAAATCTTATCGGCCGTTTCTTCGTGCAAAGGCAAGCAAACCGGATTCGATCCGGAATTTATGTATCCATTTGAAGAGGTGAAAGTCGGGGACTTCAGGGTAACCCCTGTTCCATGTGATCATTCTGCCTTCGCATCATTTATGTTTTTAATTCAGGTAGAAAACAAAACTCTTCTTTACACGGCCGACTTCCGTTCAACAGGACATCTGGATTTCGGCACTCTCCTGGAAATACTACCTGAAGTTGACATACTCATTACCGAGGGGACAACACTTTCAAGAGGGGAAAATTTTCACGAGCTTTCTGAACAGGAACTGGAGGATTTTGCAGTCGAAATCCTAAAAGAAAAATCGGGTCCGGCTTTTGTATATCTGTCTGCCCAGAACATAGACAGAATAATAACTGCCTACCATGCTGCCACCCGTAGCGGTCGCCGCTTCATTCTTGACAATATCTCCGCCGCGGCAATAGATGCTTCCGGTGTGGATATGTTCGCTCAGAGGCTTCCCGCAAATCACCACCGGATTCCTGAAGAAGACCTGTTTTCGAATCCTGATTTCATGCTTTGCGTTACGCCTCAGACTTTGAGAAATCTTGTAATGCTCAGCGGCCGCATTCAGATAAAAGATAGTGTACTATTCTTCGGCCGTAGAGAAGTACACATGCTGAAACCTCTAACGGCCACAATGATTCAGCTTCTGGAATCAAAAGGCGTCACCGTATCCATGTTTCACACCAGTGGTCACGCCGATTCAAATACCATTGAAAGTCTTGTTCGTAAAGTTAAGCCTGACATTATTATTCCTGTTCACACGGAATGTTCCCGTTGGTTCAGAAAGTCCGAAGAAACCAGCCGGGTTATTTATGACTGTCACAACTGCATCTTATAAAAGATCAAATACCAGCTTGCTCATAAGGCCGGGATCCCTCAATCAGCTGAACATATCTGTTTCAGGAATTACAGCCAGATTCTTGAGCCTGCAGATCGTGTTAACAACTGAGAATATAAGCACCGCTCCTAAACTGGCGGTTGTGTCGTCCTGATCAAATCTCGGAGAAATTTCACAGATATCAAATCCGCAAACTTTGTGGGTTCTGATTATGTGTTTCATAATCGGCAGCACCAGTTCGGGATCCAAACCCGTGGCCTGAGGTGCGCTGACTCCGGGTGCAAAAGCGGACGAGAACACATCTGCGCATATCGTAAGATACACCTTATCATGACCATATAAAAATGTATCCACCTTCGCCAACACGGCGGGAGTCATCCCGTTTCTCAAATCCTTAGCCAGAACATATTTTACTCCCAGAGAATCCGCGGTTTTAAAAAGGCTGACCGTGTTGCTGTGCTTCTGTATGCCCAGAGGCAGATACCCGTATTTCATGCCTTTCTCTTCACATATGTCCGAAATCTGGCGGAACATTGACCCCGACGAGCTTTTCACTTCATAAGGTCTGAGATCAAAATGCGCATCGAAATTAACGATGCCTATGTCAGGTATTTGCATGTTTTCCTGTTCATGTTCAAGCTGACCCATGAAATGTCCGAATGTTGTTTCATGTCCACCCCCCAGCACAATGGGAAAAAGATTGAGATCCAGAATTTT
>JAQVOT010000183.1 GCA_028702415.1 Eubacteriales bacterium | reverse complement strand
ATTATATTCCTGAGGGCATATTTAGAGTCCTTATACACATAGGGTGCAACTGCGTCAGAGACTCTCATCCTGGAACCACCCCTGGCTCTTCTCTCTGACTGGATCACACCTCGTTCTGCATCAATCTCTTCCTGCTCGCACAAAATAAACCCGGACCAGTCGTGAAGAACCAGCAGGCATGTGTCAATAATCCCCTCCCGCGATGCCGGAACGTTGTTGATCATGTACTGAGTGTACTCCTGAGCTGTGGCTGCATTAAGGTTTGCTCCGAATTTAACGCCGATGCCCTCCATGTAGTTGAGCATGCTCTTTCCGGGGAAATGCTTCAATCCATTAAATGCCAGATGCTCTAAAAAGTGGGCAAGCCCATTTTGATTCTCCTCTTCCTGAAGGGCGCCGACTGCATGAAATATCTGAAAATTGGCATATCCTTGAGGATAGTTGTTATACTTGATGTAATATGTCATTCCATTCTCCAGAACCCCTTTTCTCAAGGAGGGATCCAAAGGCAGGATTTCTTTTGAAGTGGTGCTAACCTCCTTATTTATCCTATTTACCTGAGCATTGGCAGAAGATTGGCAGATAACCGTCAGTGCTATTAACGCTACTACTATCTTTCTCATTATTCGGTCGGATTAAGTTCCCAGTCCGGATTGAATTTTGAAGCTGCCGGCCATATTTGTCTTACATATTTTGGGCTGTTCGGAGGCAGTACGTATTCATGCCCTTCTGCAGTGTGTTTTACCTCCTTGCTGAACCTTGGGTCGAGGTTAAGCCTTTTCAGATCTATGTGCCGCATTCCTGTGAAAGCAAGCTCCCTGCGCCTTTCATCCAGTACAGATTTAAGAACATCTTCTCCTGTAGGAAAGTCAGACAGTTTCAGTACTGAATATGCAGCGGGAGTAATCCTGTTCCTCCTTAGCAGATTAATATCGTCGAGGGCCTCCTGTAATTTATTGCTCCTCGCATTGCATTCCGCCCTTATTAAATAGACTTCCGGCGTAGACAGGAAATTATTATAGTAATCACCTCTCAAATAAATCTTTACACCATATGTGTTCCAGTAATTGTAAGGTGGTGCAGGTGGCCATCCGTTGGCATAGTACAAAGTCCACCTCATGTCGTTGTTATTGAACAAGGCCGACAACTCAGCAGAGGCGCACACATCCATCCCAAGACCAAACGGTCTCAGAAAATGTCTGGCAACAATTGATTCCGGATGGTATTGTCCGTCAGGAATAGTCGTCCAACCCAGCGGAGCTCCCGGCACATAAGGAAATGGCCCGGGAATTTTAACAGAGTACTGGTTCATATCCACCAAAGTACTGTATTTATTAAGGGCGGCATTTGCATTTTCCAGCGCTTTGCCATACTCTCCCATAAACAGGTATGCCCTGCTCAGCAATGCATATCCCCCGGCTTTGCACCCTCTGAATTTTGTAGTCGCCGGAGATGTTTCAGGAAGGTCGGGAATGGCTTCTGTCAAATCAGCTATGATCTGGTCATATACCTCTTTTACTGTACTTCTTCTGTGTTTTGCATTTATATCCGCAACAAGCACAAGAGGAACTCCCGGATCTTCTCCGGCTGTCTCAGGGTTGTAGTGTTTAGCATAAAGGTTCACAAGATTAAGGTGTTCCCCTGCCCTGAACAACAGGGCTTCTGCCCTGACGCTTTTCTTTCTCGATTCATCTCCCTTCGCTCCCATTATATCGTTTATGACCGAATTATAATAGAATATCCTCCTGTAGGACTGGCTCCACATCTGATCTATTTCGCTTTCAGGATAGCATTCATTATCAAACGTGTATATCTTTTTTGAAGAGAGTTTCTGTTTTGTCCACAATCCACTTGGCGCAGCTTCCGGAATGAACACATTGTCTGTCATCATATCTGTAAAGTAGTCTCCGAAAGAGCAGCACTCTATGTCATTGAGCATATTCTCATAATCCTCAAGAGTAGTAGGGATGAACTTATCCTTAGGGATAATATTGAGATAATCATCGCAGGCTGTCAATAACAGGCAGGCCGCAAAAAAATATATAATTGATTTTTTCATCTCTTGATCATTTAAAATGTAATGTTGAGGCCTATAATGTAAGAAGTGGTTACAGGCAAAGTTCTTTCTGCAGATATGCTTGCTGCATAATATGCCTCAGGGTCCAGGCCTCTGTCGTTTGCGACCCATTTCAGCGGGTTCTGTATCTGGAATGTCAGCCGTGCTTTGGAAAAATACTCCCTACCAAAAATATTTGACGGGAAATCATAGGCAAGAGAAATGCTTCTTACTTTAATATAATCTGCCTTCACAGTATTTATATCAGCAGCAGTCCACAAGGTGCCGTAACTGGCAGATCCGTTACCGGATATATCCGGTGCGGGCATTACTCCTTTTTTATTTTCATCGCCAGGTTCCCTCCAGAAATTACTTGCTGTTTTAGTTACGTTCTGGTCAAAATAACCATTTACATGAATCATCGGAACGGCATCCCTCATTACATTACCTCCGTTTGCAATCATCACGACTGTGGCGCTGAGGTTTTTCCATGTAAAAGTATTATTGAAGCCAATGGTATATTTTGGATGGATGGTCCCGGCATAAAACACATCTCCTTTATCAGTAACATTATACTGAGGATTTCCTGAAGCATCGCAGTTTTCGATTATCTCTCCGTTTTTGTTGTAAACCATCGGCGTTCCGTTCTCAGGATTAAGTCCCGCCCATCTGTAGTTAAAAAGGCTTCCCATAGGATACCCGACCCTGTCGCAGCCAAAGCCGTCTGTGAATGAAGCAAGGCTCTCGCTACCAGCGCTTATCTCAGTCATCCTGTTTTTATTGTAGGATATGTTGAACATGGTGGTCCAACTGAATGACCTGGTCCGGATATTAGTGCTGTTCAGTCCAACCTCTATCCCTCTGTTTATCATGCTGCCGTAATTTACCAGGGAAGACTGAAAAGCATTGGTAGGATCAAGCTCTTTCGTGCCAAGCAGATCGGTTGTATATTTATTGTAGTAATCTATAGTTCCACTTAGCTTGTTGTCAAAAATGGAAAAACTGATCCCGAAGTTGGTCACTGCCGTCTTCTCCCATCTCAACGATCTGTTAGGAGGGAACAGTATTCTGGTCCCGGTCTCTTCGGCTTCCGGGTTGTATATGGCTTCTGCCTGCAGGAATGGCCCTACCTTCCTAACAACATTGCCGTTAATCCCGTAAGTTGCTCTTATTGTAAGTGCGTCAAGACAACCGGCAGATGCCATGAACTCCTCTTTACTGATGTTCCAGCTTCCACCCAATGACCACATGGGCAGGTATCTGTATTTCGGATCGGAACCGAACAGGTTGGAGTCATCTATCCTTGCGCTGGCGGTGGCTGTATATTTGTTGTCGTAGGTATAGCCCGC
>JAQVOT010000182.1 GCA_028702415.1 Eubacteriales bacterium | reverse complement strand
TTATTTAAACAACAGCGGAGAACCGGTCATAGAATATGAAGTTGGCAGAGCAAGCGGTGGAAGCATCCAGTTTGCATGTGTTCAGGGTACAGCACAGTACAGTAACATTGAGATAAACAGTTTGAAACAGGGGAACTAAGATGCAGAAAAACTTGAAGTTAAGAAAAAATATATCACTTGAGATAATCTCAAAGTATTGGTTCCTGTATCTGATAATGATACTGACTTTAATATTTTATACAGTCTTTAAATATTATCCGATCATTGTTCAGACTGTCTGTGCATTTAAGGAATATCGCCTGAAGGACGGCATCTGGGGAAGCCAGTGGGTAGGATTCAAAAATTTTTCTGATCTTATTTCTATGCCGGACATCTCCCGCCTTATTAAAAACACCGTCGGAATAAGTGTTCTTAGAATGCTCGTGGGATTCTTTCCGCCAATCATTCTTGCAATATTTATTTTTGATATTAAGGGAAACAAATTTAAAAAGATCTCACAAACAATCTTATACCTCCCGCACTTCTTTTCCTGGGTAATAGTTTATTCTATAGTCTTTGCGATCTTCAACAACACCGGTCTTATAAATTCACTCTTGGAATTTTTTGGAGGAGAAAAGGTCAATTTTCTTCAGTCACGGGAATGGTTCAGACCAATGCTTATTGGTTCGGCTTTATGGAAAGACCTTGGCTGGGGGACGATCATATATCTTGCAGCGCTCAGCAGTATCGATACAAGCCTGTTTGAGGCAGCTAAGATCGACGGAGCAGGTCCGATACAAAGGATACGATATATAACTTTACCCGGCATAGCAAGTGTAGTCATATTTTTCCTTACCCTTAATATCGGAGGGCTTTTCACAAACGCCGGGACGGAACAGATATTGTTATTTTACAGCCCTGCGACATGGGAAGTTGCGGATGTTATAGATACATGGATATTCAGAAATAGTTTAGGTGGATTTGAATACAGTTTGGGTGCGACTCTCGGGTTTGTTCAGGCTGTTATTTCATTGGTTTTGGTTATGATAGCAAACAAGATAGCAATAAGAGCATCCGGGAGAGGTTTATGGTAAGTACTACTAAGTTTGTAAAGTTAAATAAACTCAGATCCAACGGATCGGAGATATTGTATCAGATATTCATCGTTACAATCGTTGCGATCATCTGTATAACATGCATTTATCCTCTGATATACGTAACAGGTCTTTCTCTTACCACTAATCAGGAATTAAAAGACTCAATCGGTAAAGTTTTTCTTTTCCCGTTAAAGCCCGTATTTACTGCATACCGTGCGATACTTTTCGGACAATCCATATTTCTGAATGCTTTATTTATAAGTGTTTCGAGAACATTGGTTGGAACCGTTACTTCATTGATATGCACGGTCATGGTCGGCTATACACTTTCAAGAAAATATCTTCCCGGACGAAAGTTTTTTATTATTGCTAACCTTGTGACCATACTTTTCTCTGGTGGTTTGATCCCTACTTACCTGGTTATAAGAGATTTAGGGTTGTACAATAGGTTTTTGGTATTTATCATTCCGGGATTGGTTCAGGGGTGGAATTGTCTAGTGTTTCAACAGTTTTTCCAAAATATACCTCAGGACATAGAGGAAGCGGCAACGATAGACGGTGCTAGTGAATTCAATCTTATGTCAAAAGTAATAGTCCCGATGAGTACCCCCGTAATGGCGGCGATAGGATTGTTCACTGCGGTAGGGCACTGGAATTCATGGTTTGATGCAGCGATATATATAAGAACTGCTAACCTTCAGCCACTTCAGTTGGTATTGCAGAATATAATGACAAATCCGTCAGCTGTAAGTGATATGTCAATGCAGGCAGGGCTTGATCAGCTTGGTGATACATCTATCTCCTCTATGTCATTAAAAATGGCTGTAGCGGTTATTGGAACGGTGCCGATATTGTGCGTATACCCGTTTTTGCAGAAGTATTTTATAAGCGGTGTCTATAGTGGAGCAGTAAAAGAATAAAGAAATGAGGGAGTTTATGAAAAATTCAAAAAGAAACATTATCTCGTTACTGTTGGGGGTGTTGTTGATAATGCTGCCGCTTACAGGATGTGAAGGTGGTGGTTCTATAAGCAGCAGTGAGGACGCTCTGCCTGACATGTCGAATCTTGATCCGGAGAAATTGGTTGAAATAGAATTCTTCAGTGAAGGGTGGATCGCCGTCCCTTGCGGAGACAAAAATGACCCATTCAAGAAATATTTAGATGAAAAATATAATATCGATCTCAAAATTATTACGACTAAAAACTTTAAGCAGGATATCATGCTTCGTGCTTCAGCAAATGATATGCCGGATCTTCTTGCCACGTATGATCATCTGACAATGCTTGCCTTGTATGAAGAAGGGATGCTTTTTGGTGATAACAATTTGCTTCTTGATATGATGCCGACTGTAGCAGAGCATCATATATCTGATTCAGCTAAGGCCGTATTGACTATCGACGGAAAGCTTGCTCTTATACCCAATAAAGCTGACAGACCTTTATTCACGTGGAAGGTCAGAAAAGACTGGCTGGAAAATCTCGGGATTGATCCGGTGAATGGGTTGCCAAAAACTGATGATGAACTTTTTGAGCTCATTAAAAAGCTGACATTTGATGACCCTGACAAGAATGGAAAAGATGACACCTTTGGTATCACTTCTGCAGGTGCGAATAGTACACTTGGTGAGATAGAAACCTTTATCAATATGTATGGACAGCCTGAATGGCATGTACTGAATAACGAGGTTTCCCATCCGATAATAAACGGTGACATGAAGAAAATACTTGATTTTGTTAAGAGGCTTGTAGACAGCAAAGTTATCGATCCTGATTTCCTTACAGTCGATTGGAATGAAAGAAAAGCACCGCTTTATGCGGGGCTTTACGGTATGTGTTACTATCCGGGAGTCATACTTGGAGAAGAAGTCACGTGGGGAGCATCTGAAGAATCAGTAGCGAATAAATGGATCAACATGCCTATGCCGAAAATGACAGAAACCGGAGGAAAGTATAATCCTGAAAGTGGATGGAGTGTTGTTAGAGCGATAAGTGCTGACGCAGCAATGGATGCTGACAAACTTGACAGGATCACACGGATCATTGATGAGAGCAGTTGGCCGAATGAAGATTACTACAAGATCCGCTGGGGCGATGAATTGGATTATGGAAACATCAAAGAAATAAGTGATGGATACAAATTCGCAGGATATAACAATGAACCCAGGTACAGAAGTGCTGCAGGTTCACCAGGAGCTTGTGACTGGGGGCTTTTCATCGCAACTAACTATGATGGCGTATATAATATCAATGTTCCGGAACCCGGACCTGCTGTGACTGAAATGATACAACTGGATACTGAAGCGCTTGGGTATGAAAGATATTCGGGTGAATGG
>JAQVOT010000181.1 GCA_028702415.1 Eubacteriales bacterium | reverse complement strand
GGTATCCATTGTGGCGACTTCAGTAGGGTTATTGGGGTCTGCTGTTGTTTTTACCGCATATACCGCTAGAACATCCCTCCAGTTCTGTGGGGTTGTAATCCCGTCAACTTCATCGTGCGGGTTTTCACTTTTTATCAGCTCGATTTCCTCGGCAAATGAACCGTTAATTTCTTCAATAGCAGAAGATAAGGTAATATTATTAGTGTCTGTTTTGTTATCTGAATAGAATAAGCCGAAGGGTGAAGATACAAGAAAAGCAACCATGCAGATTATAAGGATGATGACAACGGCGACCCAACCACCAGCGGCAATCAGAGAAATTAACGTTTTCACTGCGGTAATGATAGCTTTTATTGAAGTGATAACGGCTTTTGCAGTGACTTTAGCTGTGCGAACGGCAGTTTGTGCCGCAACACGTGCTGCGCGTGCCGCCCGCTGTGAATTCTTCATCGCCGATTGCGCTGCTTTGGCTGATGTCTTTGCGACCTGAGCGGACGTTTTAATAGTAGTCTTTGTGCCTTTTCCGGCTTTGGAAGCGGCTTGAATTTTTCGCTTGATATTTGCAGTTCCGGCTTTGGCTTTGCGAATGGTATCAGGCGCATTTTTTACTGACTTCCATCCATAACGCTCAATCTTATGTGATGTATTGTTTGATATGTTCTTCATTTTTTGGGATATTGAATCGGTGGCGTAGGTGTGAGGATTATCTTGGGTTGACCACTGTGTTTCATCTGCTTTGTCTTTTGATTTAATGAGAGTGTTTTTCATATGGCGTGATATGTCTTTAGTTTTATCCAGAGCTTTTATGTCTGTTGCTTTTAAGCGAAGTTTGATTTTACTCATGGGTACCTCCTTTTTGGTTAATTATAAAAACCGGAGCTGTTATGCCCTGGGATAGATTATTTAATAAAAATATGATATACTGTTCTGATATTTAAATTTAAACAAAAATTCGAAACCTATATTTTTCGTTCATGTAATAACGGGTAATTCAGGTGAAAGTCTGTATAATTATTATAAAAGGAGATATTACATAGTGGATTGGATTGAAAGATTAAATCAAGCTGTTGGTTATATCGACAGGAATTTGGACGGTGATATAAGTTATGAAGAAATAAGCCGTATTACAATTTCACCCATTGCGTTGTTCCAAAGGTTTTTTGTTTTGGCTACAGGAGGCGTTACTCTTTCGGAATATATCCGCAGGAGAAAACTTACTAGAGCTCTTATTGATTTGCAAAATTCTGATGCAAAGGTTATAGACATAGCAATTAAATACGGATATGAGTCGTCAGATGCCTTTTATGTTGCGTTCAAACGGTTATATGGTATAACTCCATCACAGGCTAAGAAAAATGGAAATGAACTTAAACATTATGATCGTATCTTCTTTACACTAACAATTACATATGTGAAAGGTGAGAATGATGTGGTTTTATTAAACATTGATAAATACCGTTATTACGGACCTCTGTTTGAGGGAGCACGTATCATCATGAACAATATCGGAGAAAAATATTCGCCAGAGTACATACAGGGAATATCCGGAGCAGCATTCAAGATTGCAGGCGGATGTCCCAGTTGCCCCACATGTGTGTGCGATATGTGGCCAGCTGAACTGTTCAAGCTCTTGGGATATGAAGTGAAAGAATACCCGTGCTTTGACGAAAAAGGTAAAGATGTCTATGATATTCTGGTTGAAGCGGTCAAGAAACAGATTGACAGCGGTAAACCTGCGCTAGTTTGGCACGCGTTTACGGTTGCGGAATGGGATGTTGTCTGTGGGTATGATGAAGAAGCCAGACAATTTATTGGCAGAGGAACAAACAAGGGTTGGGATGATTACGCAAGGGAATCGTGGGACAGACCAAAAACCTGCGATGTCGGTGCTTACGGAGCTATTATAATAGGTGGTAAAATTGCGGAGTTCAATAAGAGAGAAGCAGAAATAAATTCTATTAAAAACGCTGTGAAGCATGCAAGAAAAGAAACAAGTAACCGTTCGGAAGGTATACAGTTCTACAAAAAGTGGATTGAAATCTATTCATCAAAAGGTGCTGACAGAGGTATTGCTGATGGATATTGTTATGATATATATTCATCAGTTAGAAAAGCGTGTATAGGGTATTTAAGAGAAGTATCATTGAGCTATGGTGGTACGACCATGGAAAGTTTGTTAAAAGCAGGTACCTGCTTTGATAAAGAAGCTAACATACTTGATGAAGCAAGACCTTACCTTAGTTGGGATTCTCCTTGGGGTATAGATGAGGAAAGAAGTAAGAAAGTAGTTCCTCTGCTTATAAAAGCTGCTGAACTTTATGAAAAGGGAATTGAATATCTGGAAATATTTCTGACACAAATCTGATTCAATAAAACGATTTAGTGTCTTCATTACTTACATAAACGTGAATTAATGAAAATTTATATAATATGCAAAGAAAACCGGAGGATGCTTGATAATGTTTGAAAAATCCATTGATTTTTTATTGGAAAATGCCTGTGTCAGCATTAAGTATTTGGTGCATAGGGATATGCTGAAAACCCCGATTGATGACCCGACGATGCAGGTTATGCAGACAGAGGTTTTGAAACAGCCAATCGTACAAAAGATTTTGGCAAAACAGCACCCTGACGGATGGATTGGATATGAATTGCATGGGAACGACAGCATAGAAACCATCATGAGGCTGGTCGAGCTTGGTGTTGAGCCGGATAACGAACATATTGAAAAAGCGATAAATGCTTTGCTCACACCCGAAATTGCGGGACAACATAAAAATCATTTTGCAGCTGGAGACGCGTTGGACGCTGACGGACGCGGTGGTAACAAGGCGATCACCGCCGGAATTTTAGCCGCAGCTCGGGTATCGGAAGATACACAACCTTTGGCTGATGAAATTGAGCTTTCCTTTAAACATCTCTCCGGCGCACTTGCACATAATAGCATAGACGATTTTACAATACAGGGATCTAAATTCCGTTATTATAAACTCAGTGTAAAATTCCCCGGTGCTAATCACATTGGTGTTCTGGCTAATACTGTCGGTTGGCGGACAGATGAAAATCTACAAACAGCAAAAGCTGCTATGACACATTGTTATTCGCTTATGAAGGATATCGAGGACTACATAATGTTTCGCAAGCCAAAAGAATACGGCGGCAGCTTTATGGGGCCGTTCAACTACGGTTGGCAATCTCTTAATCCTGTTGACATGGCGGGTTTGCAATGGATGATTGATAATCCAAACCGTTACACATTTGGATTTTGGCTGAGAAGTATAACAGGACATCCCGATTGGGCACTTCAAACAACACAATCATATGAGCTTTTGGCTGAATTGCTTGAATCCGACACACTAATGAATATTATGAATGACAAAACTTTGCAAGGATTCCGGCGTATCTCTGGCAGAGAGTCCAACT
>JAQVOT010000180.1 GCA_028702415.1 Eubacteriales bacterium | reverse complement strand
GTTGCTCACAAAAAAGAACGTGAAATGCTTACAGATATGAACTTCAACATGAGTGTTCAGTTTGGCAGTCCCACTGAATTTGAAGCAGATATCTACGTGGAGGACGGAGATGAAATGACGGTAGGAGAGTTAAAGCTCAGATTTCTTTTCACTCCCGGACATTCTCCCGGCGGAATGTGCATATATATTCCTGATGAAAATACATTGTTCAGTGGTGACACGCTGTTCCGGGAATCAATTGGCAGAACAGACTTCCCGGGATGTTCATTTGAGGCACTAAAACATTCTATTCATCAAAAACTGTGGACACTTCCTGATGAAACCAGTGTATTTCCCGGCCATATGGGACCAACAAATATTGGATTCGAGAGAGAGAACAATCCATTTGTATAGATTCAGTTTTAAAAACATTGATAAAACAAGTCAGTATGAAGAACTTATAAAAGAGTTTCTTCAACCATTCCAGTATGAGATTACTTCATCAGAAAATGCTGACTTCATATATGATTTTCAAGGTGACAAAGAAGAGATAAAAAAGCAGATATATAATGACCTTGTGAAGACTACAGGCAAAGCCCCACGTTGGGGCATACTTACAGGAATCAGACCTGTGAAACTGGCTGGAGAACTGAAAGACAGGGGGTTTTCACCTTCAAGTTACCTTAGAAGGAACTACCTTGTTGAAAAAAGCAAGGCAGTACTGGCAGAAGAAATACTGGATTACCAGCGAAAAATAATTGGAATACCTGAAAAAAACAGCCTTTCAATGTACATTGGAATCCCATTCTGCCCCACAAGGTGTCTTTATTGTTCCTTTACCAGCAATCAGGTTTCAGATTCAGAAATTGAGCGATATCTTGATGCCCTTTACCGGGAAATTGATTTTGCATCATCATCGGTGACGGATTCCGAATATAAACTTGAATCGGTATATTTGGGAGGGGGAACACCTACCACCTTGAATGCGAAACAGTTAGACATGCTTTTGCATAAAATATCAAAAGGCTTTGACCTGGCAAAACTCAAAGAGTTCACTGTCGAGGCCGGCAGACCTGATACGATAGACATGGACAGGTTAATTGTGCTTAAATCATATGGTGTTGACAGGATTAGTATCAACCCCCAGACAATGAAGGAGAAGACTCTTGAAATTATTGGGCGAAGGCATTCAGTAAATGATATATATAAGGCCTTTGAAATCGCACATGAAACCGGATTTGAAATAATCAACACGGATCTGATTGCAGGACTTCCCGGAGAGTCTTTTGAAGATTTTGTCAATAGCCTTGAAGAAATAGTGCATCTGGGAGCTTCCAATATCACCCTTCATACTCTGGCGGTTAAGAGAGCTTCAAAATTGAAGGAAATGGATGAGAACTTCAATTATAAAGAGGAAGAGCTGAGAGAGAAAATGCTCGATTGGGCACATGGGGCTCTTAGAAAAAAAGGCTATAAACCATACTACCTCTACAGGCAGAAGCATACTTCCGGAAATACTGAAAATACAGGGTTTTGCAGGAAGGACAAGGTGTCGGCATATAATATTCGCATAATGGAAGAAGCACAATCTATCCTGGCCTTGGGGGCAGGGGGTATCAGCAAGAGGTATTTCCCTGAAGAGAACAGACTCGAAAGAGTGGCCAATGTATCCAATTTTGAGATTTATATCAATAGAATAGATGAAATGATAGATAGAAAACAAAAAGGTTTTTTTATTGAAACGGAGGAAAGGAAATGTTAACAACTGCACCTAAAGGGACAAAGGACATGATGCCTGAAGAGGCTTACAAGTGGCACTATCTGGAGGAAAAATTCGCCGAAATCTGCAGAAGGTATGGATTTGAGGAAATAAGAACTCCCGTGTTTGAGCATACTGAACTGTTCCAGAGAGGCGTTGGAGACACTACAGATATCGTAAAGAAGGAGATGTATTCGTTCAAGGATCTGGGAAACAGAAATATTACCCTGAGACCTGAGGGGACATCACCGGTGGTTAGAGCCTTTTGTGAACACAAGGTTTATGCGGAACCCCAACCCACGAAGGTTTACTACAATATCCCTTGCTTCAGATACGAAAAACCACAGTCAGGAAGACTTAGAGAATTCCATCAGTTCGGGGTTGAGACCATCGGAACACCAAACATTATGGCAGACGCTGAAGTTATTGCAATCGGCTATGATTTCATAAATGAAATGGGGATTACCGATGTTGAGCTTCAGATTAACAGCGTTGGATGCCCTGAGTGCAGAGGTAAACACAGGGAAGCACTTAGGAAGTTCCTGGAGCCAAAATATGATGAGCTCTGTCCAACGTGTCAGGAAAGATTCCACACAAACCCCATGAGAATTTTGGACTGTAAGGCACCAATTGATCAGGAACTGGTTAAGGATGCCCCTATGATGCTGGATTTTCTCTGCGAGGATTGCAGAGAGGCCTTTGAAGAACTGAAGATGAATCTGGATGCATTTGGAATCAGCTATGTGGTAAATCCTAAGATTGTCAGAGGTCTGGATTATTACACAAAGACAGCATTTGAATTCATAACTAACAAAATTGGTGCACAGGGAACCGTATGTGGCGGTGGTCGTTACGATGGCCTTATTGAAGAGATCGGCGGCCCTTCAACTCCGGGAGTTGGCTGGGGTATGGGCAAGGAGAGGATCCTTATGACATCGGAGGCATGTGGCTTTGAAATTCCTAAGCCAGATAGGACTGAGGTGTTTATTGCTTTCATGGGTGTCGAGGCGCAGCAGCTTGCTTTGAAACTAATGCATGACCTTCGTCTTGCAGGAGTTGCAGTTCAGATGGATGTTATGGGTAGAAACTTCAAAAACCAGTTTAAACTGGCTAACAGATGTGGCGCCTCAAAAACCGTTGTAATTGGCGATTCCGAGCTTGAATCAGGAAAACTTCAGATTAAGGATATGGAAAGCGGCCAACAGGTGGAAGTGGCAATGGACAGTATAATAGACGAGCTGAAAAAATAAGGAGATATTGACGATTTACAAGAGAACCCACATGTGTGGGGATTTGAGGAGTGAAAACATAGGTGAAAATGTTGTTCTCAACGGATGGATCCAGAAAAGAAGGAATCTTGGAGGACTGATTTTCTGTGATGTAAGAGACAAGACCGGAATATCTCAGGTTGTATTTAATGATGGTATTCCTTCTGAGCTCTTCGAAAAGGCGGATACGCTGAGGAGTGAATATGTTGTTGGAGTTAAGGGCAAAGTTGTTGAAAGAGAATCAAAGAATCCGGACATGCCAACGGGAGATGTTGAGATCATTGCAGATGATCTCATAATCTATTCAACTTCTGATACAACTCCGATTTATATAAGAGATGATGACAATGTAGATGATAATCTGAGATTAAAGTACAGATATCTTGACCTTAGAAAGAAAAAGATGCAGGAAAATCTCACGTTCAG
>JAQVOT010000179.1 GCA_028702415.1 Eubacteriales bacterium | reverse complement strand
ATCCTACTTTGTAAGCGCCATCGTCTGATGAACCGCCCTCTGAATCTCCGCATCCTGTAATTACTGCCGCGAAGCAGAAAATCATCATGAATGCCAATACTAATGATAATACTTTTTTCTTCATTTATTGATCCTCCTCTAAAAATCAATCCTTTATGAAAACAACAAAGACAGGTTGTGGAACCTGCCTGCCAATTTTCTACGGTACTAAACCGTTGCTTTGAGAGAACAAAAACAAAAATGCTACTATTCCGATTCACTCAAATCAACCAATAGTCGTAACTAAGGTGTTACGGTAGAAACGCACTACCCATTTCTTCATGCTTATACTGGCAAATATTAAATTTATGCAGAATGTGGTGCTCGCCCCTAACCACAATATCTTGTGCAAATAGTGCAGTTACGGTGGTTGCGACGCATCTTCTCTACGATTTGAGTTTACTATTTCAAAGGTGTTGTGTCAACAATGATTTCGTGCAAAAGCAGACTTACTTATATTTATTTTCCTGAACATTGGCAATGGCTTCCAAATCGTGTAATATGTTTCCAAATAAGGTGACAAATTGGCAATTAAAGTGTAAAATTAGAACCTAAATAATTAACTGATACTATTGCTTTCGGATTGGAGATAACCGATGATTGATACACTTGTATTTGATTTTGATGGGACGCTGATGGACACAAATAATGTGATCATACAGTCCTGGCAGCACACATACCGAACCTTAACGGGTCACGAGGGTGATCTGAATTATATTCTCAGCACCTTCGGTGAACCACTGGAACTAAGCCTGAAAAATGCTTTCCCTGACGTTATTTCCGAGGAATCAGTTAATATATACAGGACTTGGCACAAAGAGAATTACTTTGACATGATTAAGCTGTTCCCTGGAATTACTGAAATGCTTCAGGAAGCGAAAGATAGAGGATACAAACTTGGTATTGCAACCTCCCGTGTGGAAGCCACTCTCTACCAGGGACTGGAAAAATATGACCTCACGGATATGTTTGATGAAATAGTTACAATAGAAGAGGTGAAGAAACATAAACCCGATCCTGAATGCCTATTCCGAGTTCTTGAAAAGATTAATTCTCTACCCCAGAGCGCAGCCATGATCGGCGATTCAAGACTGGATATGATGTGCGCCCGAAATGCAGGTACAAAAGCAATCCTTGTAGGTTGGAGCCTTTCTCTCGCGGGTAAAAAAATCCAGGACTTTCCTGAGGTGGAAGTCCCGGACCACATAATAGAAACGCCAATGGAACTCTTCGAAACTTTTTGAGTTTTCGAGACGTGTCCGAAATGAGTTTTCGGGACGTGTCCGAAAACTCATTTTCATAGATAAAACCGACAGTACTGTCGGTTTTGCTATGTCTTTAATATGCAAATGGGGAGATTAAAGAATTTTTCCATCTCCGTCAAAGAGTGGCAGCTTACCCAACACTGTAATATCCGTTCTGTCGTAAGCATCTCCCTCTGCCAGAACGGCCATTCTGCCAACAATATCAGCTCCGGCTTTCTCTGCCAGACCTTCCAATGCCTTTAGAGATTCTCCTGTGCTTATAACATCGTCTACAATCAGTACCCTTCTGCCCTGAAGCTTTGCCACATCATCTTCTCCAATATAAACAGTCTGGTCTGTTTGGGTTGTTATAGAATTAACAGCCATCTGCAGGGGGGTTCCCATATAAACTTTGGCATTCTTAATTGCCACAACATATTCCTTAAGCCCTGCCTGGCTTGTCATCTCATAAACCAGCGGAATGCTCTTGGAAGCTGCGGTCAAAATAATGTCAAACTCAGGAGCCTTTGCCAGAAGCTCTCTTGCTGCGTGTTTGGTAATCTCAACATCCCCGTATAATATGAAAGCTGCGATCTGCAGATTATCTGCAACCTTAAAGAGTTTAAGTTCTCGTTTCATTCCGGCAATATCTATTTCGTATTTCATTTCTGTACCTCCATCTTTGTAACAGTGTAATTCTACTCCTTAGGACTATCGATTTTCAACCGGTATTTTTTTTCGTCCATTAGACGAAAAAACCGGCCTCGCAAACCGCGAAAACCGGGTTTTTCTAGTGTATAAAAATGATTATAGAGATTCGATTAATATCCGCCGTACATGCAGAGCATTACGCCGGCTGCTACACCTGATCCTATTACTCCCGCAACATTAGGCCCCATGGCATGCATAAGCAGGAAGTTCGTAGGATTTGCCTTCCGTCCTTCAACCTGAGACACACGAGCTGCCATTGGTACAGCCGATACACCGGCTGAGCCAATAAGAGGATTTATTGGAGTCTTTGACAAAACATTCATCAGTTTTGCGATCAATACACCACCTGCAGTACCGAAACCGAATGCCAGCACACCCAGAATAACGATCTTGATTGTTGACCAGGTCAGGAATGTTGTTCCTGTTGCGGATGCACCTACGCATGTTCCCAGCAATATTACCAGGATGTTTGAAAGCGCATTTGCTGAAGTGTCAGACAGACGATCTGTACATCTACTTTCCTTGAACAGGTTCCCCAACATAAGCATACCGATAAGTGGAGCTACTGATGGCAGCAGTAATGCAATTACAATTGTAACTGCTATAGGGAACAGGATTTTCTCTCTCTGTGATACAGTTCTGAGCTGATCCATTTTAAGTTCTCTTTCATGTTTTGTGGTAAGCAGGTTCATGATAGGTGGCTGTATAATTGGTACAAGCGCCATATATGAATAGGCTGCCACCGCAATTGGTCCAAGCAGATGGTCTGCCAGTTTAGTTGTCAAGTAAATAGCTGTAGGGCCGTCTGCTCCACCGATGATACCGATTGAAGCGGCTTCCTGAGCTGTGAAGCCTAGAGCTATTGCCGCAAAGAATGCAAAGAATATACCCAGCTGTGCCGCGGCTCCCATAAGTAATGACTTAGGGTTTGCAATTAGTGGACCAAAGTCTGTCATTGCGCCAACACCAAGGAATATCAGTGATGGCAATATAGGTTTCAGCATATAAAATATAGAGAATATACCCGCATCCGCCATTTGATTTGAGTTGGTTATACCTTCATGAACAACATCATTTAGGAATATTCCTGTCATTGGCAGGTTTGATAAAAGCATACCAAATGCGATTGGTACCAGAAGCAGTGGTTCAAATCCGTGTCTGATTGCCAGATAAAGGAAGAACAGTGCTACAACGATCATGATCCCATTCTGGTAACCGAAATTTGCAATACCGGTTGACTCCCAGAACTTAATTATAGTTTCAACTATTGCGCCCATAAGAATTAGCCTCTTCTCTTATATATTAATGATATAGTTTCCCGTGGCATTTTTCTTGCTCCACCACGTGGTGATAATCTCCATGCCACACGATGAAATATTAACACAAGCCCTTGAGCTATACAACCGTATTCCCCCACCAAAGAAGAAAAATATTGTATACATGAAAAGACTGTTTTCAGCTATTAA
>JAQVOT010000178.1 GCA_028702415.1 Eubacteriales bacterium | reverse complement strand
GCATGAAAGCGCAGGATTTCGCCAGGGTAAACTGGATTACGCTAAGGCAAACTTCAAGGTTAACAGTATTTGCGACTGCGCTGAAACTATCACGCCGGACTTCAGTGCAGATGTGATTTGCGGCATTGAGGAGTTTGTTCTTCACTGTACGAAAAAAGGGGTGGAAGCGAAGGATTTCCTTGAGGAGCACAGGGCGGAGTGGAAGGATAAAATTCTTGTGATCACAGACACCTCACAGGGGGTTGTTCCAGTGGATAAGGATCTTAGAAATTTCAGAGAAATGAACGGCAGATTACTGCTTTATCTGGCAGGTGAAGCAGATCGTGTAATTAGGGTATTTTGCGGCATAGGAAAAGTAATTAAACAGTAAAGAAATGAAATCACAAATCGTACTCATCAGGCATGGAATTACGCCTGGAAATATAAAAAAATTATACTATGGAAGCACGGATTTACCCCTGGCTTCCGAAGGGGAAAAACGCATACGGGAAAACGTAGAAAAGGGCATTTATCCATTTAGTACCGAAGCGGAATATTACACCAGCGGAATGCTGAGGACCGATCAGACTCTTCGGTTGATATACGGTAACAAACCAAGGGAGGCCATTCACGATTTCAGGGAGTTGCATTTTGGTGAATTTGAGATGAAATCCTACCAGGAGTTGAACAGCAGACCCGAGTACAGGGACTGGTGCAACACCTTTGAGGATGGAACTCCTCCACCGGGAGGAGAGAGCATCAGGGACTTCAATATACGGGTTCAGTCCGGCTTAAGGCAGATGCTTTCCAGGCACCAACTCCTCATGCTGAAACTTAGACATCATGAGGAAGAAGCCATGAGCATCTGCGTATGTCACGGAGGTGTAATCTGTTCAATTCTGAACAGTATATGGCCTGAAAAATACCAGAACAATTTTTATGAATGGATACCGGGACCGGGTTACGGATACATACTGAAAATGAAGGACGGAATCTTCGTGGATTACGAGAAATTGTAGAGGGAAAAACATGAAAATCAGCAACACAATAACGGAATTAATCGGTGGAACACCCCTTCTGAGACTCCATAAAATCGAAGAGATTTTCGGGGTAAGAAACGGAGCGGAGATCATCGCTAAACTGGAGAGCTTCAATCCCTGCGGAAGTGCAAAGGACAGGATTGCAGTGAACATGATTTCTCAGGCTGAAAAGGCGGGAAAACTTGCGGCAGGAGGGACCATAATCGAACCAACAAGCGGCAACACCGGGGTGGGAATCGCCATGGTGGCAGCGGCCAGAGGATACAAGGCAATTATGGTTATGCCGGACAGCATGAGTGTGGAGAGACGCACTCTTTTGAAAGCTCTTGGTGCAGAGCTGGTTCTCACACCTGCGGCACAGGGCATGGCAGGAAGCGTTGCAAGGGCGGAGGAAATCGCAAAGGCGAAGCCCGGAAGCATAATAGCGGGGCAGTTTGAAAATCCGGACAACCCCGAAGCCCATTACAAAACAACAGGTCCTGAGATCTGGGAAGACACAGACGGACAGGTAGACATATTCTTGGCAAGCTTCGGAACCGGCGGAACGGTTTCCGGAACCGGCAGATACCTGAAGGAGAAGAATCCGGATATTAAGGTAATAGCCCTTGAACCGGCATCTTCCCCCCTGGTTACAGAAGGGAAGGCGGGACCCCATAAGATTCAGGGCATAGGCGCAAACTTCATCCCCGACAACTATGACCCGAATGTGGTTGACCAGGTGGTCACGGTAAGCGACCAAGAGGCCCTGAAAACAATGAAACTTCTGGCTGAAAAAGAAGGGGTTCTGGCAGGGGTATCATCAGGAGCGGCTGTTGCCGGAGCGGCTAAGATTGCCGCCCTGGAAGAGAATGCAGGTAAAAAAATCCTGGCTATTCTTCCGGATACCGGAGAGCGATACCTGAGCATATTTGAATGAGTTTTGGGAGTGCGCCTGAGGGGCTGTTCTTCGGGCTCATTTTTGTTTAAAATCTGTTAATATAGCCATTTATTAGAGGTTTGAATGATATAATTCAAACAAGTTACACATATTATAGTAAGGAGTTGTGCCATGGTGGAAAGAAACAAAGAGAAAAAAGTAATAACCATCAGTCGCGAATACGCTTCGGGCGGAAGGATTATTGGCAAGAGACTGGCAGAGAAACTGGGAGTTCCATACTATGACAGGGACACAATCAATGAAAGGATTTCCAGAGAATCAGGATATGACATGGAAATGCTACAGGCAGCAGAGAAGAAGGCAAAAAACAGCTTTCTGTACAGCCTGGCTTCAGCAATGGGTTCAGGAGAAACCGGTCCTGAATCACTGAGTCTTAACGAAAGACTGTTTCTGGCACAATTCGATACAATCAGGAAGATCGCCCAAGAGGGCTCCTGCGTCATCGTAGGCAGATGTGCAGACTATATTCTCAGAGGGCTTCCATATGCAACAAACATCTTCATATACGCTGAGGAAGCGGACAAGATCAGGAGAGCAGTTGAGGAATATGGCGACAATCCGGATGAGGTGAGGAAGATCATGAAGGAGACTGATAAGACCAGGGCTCATTACTATTCATATCACACCGGTCGCAAGTGGGGGGAACATGTGAATTTCAATCTGTCCCTGGACAGCGGATATCTAAAGATCGATGATATTGTGGACCTGATTATTCAGTACAGCGAAAAACAAATCTGGAGAAATACAGAAAGAGATGAAGAAACAAATCAAGTGACAGACGAGAAATAGACCGACAGAAATGAAAAAGATCAGAGGAATGTATTTCAGCGGTACAGGAACCACTGAAAAGATAGTAAAAGCGCTAGCCTCAGAAATAGCGGCTGAGGGTTTTGCAAAAGCAGAGGACATTAATTTCAGCTCTTTGGAGGCAAGAAAACACAGTTACGAATTCGACCCTTCAGATGTAGTGGTTTTCGGAGTGCCGGTGATTGCAGGAAGAGTGCCTAATGTACTTTTGAAATTCCTGAAAGGATCCGCCGGGGCGGAGACTCCTTCAGGTATTACAGGTCATGGGGCTTTGGCAGTGCCGGTGGTTCTCTATGGGAACAGAAATTATGACGACGCATTGATTGAACTGAGAAACATTCTGGAAGAGAGAGGTTTCCATACGGTTGCGGCGGCAGCTTTTATCGGAGAGCATTCATTCTCAAGGATTCTGGCCGCAGCAAGACCGGACGAAGAAGACATGAAAATTGCGAGTGATTTCGCAAAAGCAGTTGCCGGAAAAATAAACAGCCTTGACGGAAGAATCCCTGCTTCCATCGAAGTAGAGGGTTCAGAGCCTTTAAGAGACTACTATAAACCCATGGATCGGCATGGAAACCATATCAATATCTTGAAGGTCAAACCTAAACTGGACAATAGCAGGTGCACAGGCTGCGGAGAATGCGTCAAAGCCTGCCCCATGGGGTCTATAAAACCTGATGCACCCGGGGTAGTGGATGGGATCTGCAT
>JAQVOT010000177.1 GCA_028702415.1 Eubacteriales bacterium | reverse complement strand
CTTTTTGGGGAATAATAATTGCTTTACTAATTATAGTTGTAAATGCTTATTTTTCAGCAGCCCGAAAGTCTATTTCATACGTCAATAAGGGAAAAATAAGAGAAATTGCCGAAGATGGAAATAAAAAAGCAAAAGCGGCAATGGTTATTCTGGAAAATTTGGCTGAGCATAAGCTGGCAATCAAAAACCTGAACATATTGCTTTACATGCTTTTCTGTGTCTGTGCAATAATTACATTTTTTACTCCGGTAGCATTATTCTTTGAGAATTATCTGGGATGGGGATCCTTTAAAGCTGTTTACACGGTATCATTTCTGATCGTGTTCTTTATTCCGGCAGTATTTCTCATGGCTTTTGGAGAGATGTTACCAAGAATGATTGCAATGCAGCATGAGGAACGCATAGTGCTTGCAACGGCAGGGATGGTTAGATTAGTGAAAATCGCCATGAAACCTATAACTGTATGTACAAAAGCTATAACATTCGTTTTCCTTAAGTTGTTTAAACAGCGAACTGACCTTAATGACAATGAATACAGCGAAGAAGATATAGTTCAAATGCTGGAGGCAGGACAGGAAAGCGGAGAGATCAAAGAAGAAGGCAAAAAAATGATTGCCGGGATTTTTGCTTTTGATGACATCCTTGCCTATGAGATTATGACACCTAGAACAGATGTGTTCGCTATAGATATTAATAACTCCGCCGATGAATACATCGATGAACTTATTGAACTCAGATATTCCAGAATACCGGTCTACGAAGACGATAATGATGATATCATCGGCATATTGTACATCAAAGATTACCTTATTAAAGCAAGAAATGAGGGCTTTGATAATGTGGATATAAGGTCAATTCTAAGGAAGCCATATTTTGTACCTGAAACAAAGAATATCGATTCTCTTTTCTTCGAGCTTCAGAAGACTAAACAGCATATTGCCATTCTTATCGATGAGTATGGAGGTTTTAGCGGCATCGTTACAATGGAGGATCTGATCGAAGAGGTCATGGGAGATATCGATGATGAATACGATGAAGAAGAACAGGAAATCATAAAAATCCGACGGGATCTTTATATTATAGACGGAAGTACAGATCTTGATGATATAAATGAGGAGCTTGGGACTGATCTCGAATCGGAGAATTCCGAAACAATCGGTGGCTTTATTATCGATATGTTTGGGGAAATACCTGACGAGAATGATGTGGGGAAGGAAGTGCTCCACCATAATTATCTGTTTACCATTAAGAGCGTAAAGGAAAAACGCATTGAGCAGGTTTCAATGAAAATATTACCTGAAGAGGAAGATGAACGATAATCTGGAAAATATAAATGTATCTGATGAAGTAATCGCTATTTGTGCTATCAATGCAACACTTAAGACTAGGGGCGTTGTTGGTATGTATGGCGGATTGTCAAATACCATAAGCAAGAATCTTCTGGGTAAAGAACTTCTGTCAAAAGGGGTCAAGGTTAGTCAGGACAACGGACAAGTGGAGATTGATGTGAATATCATAATTGAGTATGGTTATAATATTCCTCAAGTTGCCTGGGACATACAGGAAAATGTAAAGAAAGAAGTTAACAATATTACGGATATCAACGTTGTTGCAGTTAATATTCATGTGCAGGGGGTAAGTAAAAATGACCAGGAATGAAGCCAGGGAAATAATGATGCAGATTCTATATGAGATAGATGCTTCTAATGTGATTGATAATGATACTTCTGAAGATAAGGCTGCTGCCAGAGCAAGGGCGGTGGAACTTTCCAGGGGTAGACTTCCCGGAGCACATGCGGATAGAGGAGCGGCCCTGTTCGACCGGATAATAAGCAGCATTAATGATATTGACAGCTCTATTAATTCTCACAGCGCTAAGTGGAAGACCAGCAGGATGCCAAAGGTCGATCTGGCAATTATGAGACTGGCCTGCGGTGAGATAAATTACTGCGATGATATCCCTAATGCTGTAACAATAAATGAAGCAATAAATCTCGCCAAAAAATTCAGTACGGAGAATTCTGCCAGATTTATTCATGGGGTTTTGGGCTCAATAATCAGGGATGAAAAATAAATACATACTGGGTATAGACACCAGCAATTATAAAACATCCATTGCCTTGGTTGACAATGATGAAATATTGGTGGACAAGAGAAAATTTCTCGAAGTAAAACAAGGTGAAAGGGGTCTCAGACAATCAGAAGCCTTGTTTCAGCACGTGAGAAATCTGCCCCTTATGTTTGAAGAACTCAATGAGACATTTGAAGGCAAGATTGCGGGGCTAAGCTATTCATCAAAACCCAGACCTGTTACCGGCTCATACATGCCATGCTTTCTGGCGGGGGAGTCATTTGCAAAATCAATAGCATCCTTTCTGAAGGTTCCTGCTTTTGCGTTTTCACATCAGGAAGGGCACATAGAAGCCGCAAGGTTTGGTCTCGAAAAAAAACCGGAAGATGATTTCATAGCATGTCATTTTTCCGGGGGTACCTGTGAACTTCTCCATGATTTCCGTATCATAGGCGGAACGAAGGACATATCATATGGACAGGTTCTTGACCGGGCCGGTGTAAGGATGGGCTTTGCTTTTCCCGCAGGAGAAGAAATGGATATCATAGCCTGTGAAACTGATGAGAGTACGGATGTACTTACCCCGGTTAAGGTAAATGATTCCTTTGTTAATCTGTCAGGATTTGAATCTCAGATTCAGAGGGTTATTGATTCTGAAGACAAGAACAGATTAATCAGAGAAATCTTCGAAAGGACAGCGGATTCAATCTCTGAAATGATCATTCAGGCCAGCGCAAAGATCGGTGTTTCCGATATTCTGCTTTTCGGGGGAGTATCCTCCAGCACATTTATCAGAAATAGATTAAAATCGGATTTCGCAGATGGAATAATTAAAATACAATTTGCTGATAGCTATCTTTCATCGGACAATGCTGTGGGAACAGCCTTGCTTGGGAGAAAATGTTTATGGGATTAAAACCGATTCGAGTTGGACAGCTTAATAATTATATCGGAAGAGTTCTGAAGACCGATCCTATTCTCGGTAATCTTTCTGTAATAGGCGAAGTTAGCAATCTCAAATTCCATTCCAGCGGTCATGCATATTTCTCCATGAAGGATGAAGACAGCAAGGTGAACTGTTTCCTTTCATCTTCTAACCTAAATACAATATCATGTCCCTTGGAAGAAGGAATGGAGATAATAGCCACCGGCTTTATTTCGGTATATGAGAGGGGAGGCTATTATTCTCTCAATATAAGAAGTGTTGAAGTCAATGGTGAAGGGCAGCTTGCAGTTCAGTTTGAAAAACTGAAGAACAAGCTGGAAAAAGAAGGGCTTTTTAATATTGCATCTAAAAAGGAATTACCCTTTTTCCCTGAAAAAATCGCAGTTGTTACTTCGGAAACCGGGGCTGCGGTAAGAGACATAATAAAGACGATAAAAAACAAAAATAACTATGTTGATATTCTTATATA
>JAQVOT010000176.1 GCA_028702415.1 Eubacteriales bacterium | reverse complement strand
TGTCCGCAGGACAAGGTTAGCTGTCACCCGGAGGGGATGAGGCTGGATATCAGATAACCCTTAACAGGAGGGATAATATGATTAGCAGACTAATTAAAAACTTAATAGCGGGGGTGTTGTGCTTTTGCATGACCTTAACACCGGTGTTTGGCTTGGAAGATGATATGCAGCAGACATATCCACAGGGCACTCAGCAGGCTACTCAGGAAATGACAATTACTCAGGAAACTCAGAGCACCCAGGAAACCCAGAGTCCCCAAGAAGAACAATCTGAAAATCTGACAAAGCTTGAAGGTGCAGAACAGACAGAAGTAATTGAAGAAGACATGAAATTTCTGTATGTGGAATTAAAAGAGCTTACGGTACCGGGGACCCAGAATATAGCAGTGGGATGGAAAGATGATATTAATCTGGCAACCAATATTGTTCTATTGGTAAAAAATCCTGCTGGAGACATTGTTGAAATTCCTGAGGCAAACAGAACCGAAAAGGCTGTCCTGTTCACAAAAAATTACGATGAAGATAATGTAGGGACCTATGAGATACTCGGTGTTAAATACAATGTGGGTGAAGTGGTTGAGCACTTTGAATTTGATGATGTAGAAATAGATGCCACATTCGAGGTTGTCAAAAGTCTGGACGGTTTGGCTGTAATTGAAATTGAAGATAGTATAGTGAGCAAGGCAGAAGCAACTGATATAATCGGAGATTCAATCAGCGAATCTGAAAATTCAGGTCCTGCCATACAGAACATTGAACCGAGAAACAATGAAAAATATATTGTAATGCTTGATCCGGGCCATAGCGGAAGTGATCCGGGAGCTGTTAACAGAACTCTTAGACTGAATGAAAGGACAGTAAATTACAAGATTGCAGAGTACTGCAAGGCAGAGTTGGAAGAATATTGCGGAGTTGATGTTTATTATACTTATCCAAAGGGTGGAAGCACAACTCTGGATAAGAGGGTTAAGACAGCGGTTGATATGAAAGCCGACATGATAGTAAGCCTGCATTGTAACGCATATAACGGAACAGTAAGAGGGTGCGAATTGTACTATCCGAATTCAACAGGAGGATCAGATGATTTCAACAGTGAGGGTAAAAGTCTATCAGCCGGCATCCATAAACAGCTGACAGCTCTTGGAATTAGAGATAGGGGATTAAAAACAAAAAATTCTGCAGATTACCCCAGGAAAGATTATTTCCAGATTATCAGAGGATCAAGGGCCGTAGGTATTCTGGGAATTGTTATTGAGCACTGCTTTATTGATAATTATAGTGATGCAAAGGCATTTCTTAGCAGTGATTCCAAACTGAAGAAACTTGGAGTGGCCGATGCAACCGGAATTGCCGGATATTTGGAACTTCAGAAGCTTTACTTCAATGAAAGCGGCAGAGTGGTAGGAAGAGACGGCGTTGAACTGACTGACCAGTGGGTTGAGGTCGCAAAAAACACCTATCGCCTTGATGAGAATGGGGATGTAATAAAGGGATTCTGGATTGATGAAGAGACCGGAAGCAAATACTATTTTGATGAAAATACCGGGATAGTAGATTCTAATAAATTCGTAACTGTAGGAGAAAGCAGATATTATCTGCAGAAAAATGGGCTGATTACAACCGGAATAAAAACTATAAGCGGTAGCAGATATTATTTTGAAAAAGAAATAGAAATTGACTCTGACGAATATGGAGCCATGTTCAAGGCTGAGGGTGTAGTGGATGATACCGTTGAAAGATGGATTGGAGACAGAAAATACATTTTTTTTAATAACGGAAAAACATATCTGAACAAATCAAAAACAAAAATAACCATTACATCAAGAAGTGGTGCCGGTACAAAATACGCCAGCAAAGGTAAAATCGAATCAGGTGCATACCTCTATGTTGTCAGGACAAGTACAAGTGGCAAGTGGTCCCAGATAAAGGATGGAAGATGGGTTCAGACCGGGTATATAAAGAAAATCTCTGTTTATCCTTCAGTAAGGACCACCCTGGTTAATCCTATAAAAATTGCCAAGTTAACATCGAGTTATACAAGCAGATCCGGCCCGGGAACAAGTTATATCCCAAAAACAAGATACAGTTTGGGGTCAAAGGTGATCGTAATCGGAACCTTTGGTAATTGGTCAAAAATGAGCAACGGGCGTTGGCTGCCGAATTCCAGGTTAAATGTTCTTGGCGACTACGGCAAGTATGCATTCAGATCCTGGAAGTTTGAGAAATCAGGAAAGGTTATTACCACTAGCGGTGGATATCTTAGAGGAGCAGACATCAGTGCTTATCAGGGTAATGTTGACTGGAGTAAACTTTCAGGTGCAGTTAAATCCCATAAGCTGGACTTCGTTATTATAAGATGTGCAGGAAGTCAAAAGACAAATGGACGGGCAAAAGACGACTCGAATTGGGAAACAAATGTTGAGGCCTGTGAGAAGTACAATATACCTTATGGAGTTTATCTCAGGTCATTTGCGAGGAATGAGAAAGAAGCTAAAGCTGATGCTGCACAGGCTTTAAGGCTGTTAAGTGGATATAAACCGGATTTGCCTGTTTATTATGACCTTGAAAGCAGTGAAATATTGAATGCAATATCCTCCAATAGGAAGAAAACTATTACCAGTTATGCGAGAATTTTCTGTGAGGCCATGAAGAATAACGGATACGACGCAGGAGTATATGCGAATCTTAACTGGTTCACAAATTATGTGGACGGAGACAAACTAAAGGGTGAGGGCTACGATTTGTGGTTAGCACAATGGCCAACTTCTTCCAAGCAATATTCAAGTTATAAATATGGGAAAAAGTATAGTATCTGGCAAGTATGCAGTCTTGGTAACAAGTACGGTTATACCCACATACCAGGGATAAGAGGAGCAGTGGACTTGGATCTGAGAGTAGTTCCAGCAGAATAACAGAAAGGGGAACGATATGAAGAAAGTAATAATGATGAGGCTGTCAACAATATGTCTAGCAGTTTTCCTTGGACTTGCGATGACCTTCACGCCAGGGGTAATGGCTGCTCCGGCTTTTGCATCAGAGGTTGATACTCAGGATGTCACAGGTGCAGGCCTCGTAATGACAGATGAGATGTATCGACAGATTGATGGCAAATATGTGGAAGATCTGCAGGAAGATCCTGAAATGGCTGCTCTACTGGATGACCCTGTGTTCTTGAGGTATTTTGAAATTGCCGATAACGGAAAAATCACAAAAAAACAGGTTGAAACAGAGGAGGTAGATCAGTTTATTGCACAGATGGATGCCAATGCAGAGGGCATCGATGATGATACCATTGTTGAAATGAGCAGCGATATGAACGCCATGGGCTGCGGGGTTTCAGGACTTGGTAAGGCACAGATTCCAGCCAAATACTCCGCTAAAGGCAGATATCACTGCATAGATATTTCCTACTGGCAGGGGAAAGATACAGATGCCAACTGGCAGAAGATAAAAGCAGCCGGAGTGACCCATGCAATTTTGAGAGCGGGCTACAGC
>JAQVOT010000175.1 GCA_028702415.1 Eubacteriales bacterium | reverse complement strand
CTACAGTCGCGATCCCGATGCTGCCATAAAGTCCGACTATGTTTCACTTCACTGCCCTCTGACCAAAGAAAATGAAAAGATGGTAGACACATCATTTCTTGTAAACATGAAACCGGGTGCTATTCTGATCAACACCGCCAGAGGCGGCCTTGTGGACGAACGCGCCCTGGCAGATGCTTTAAAATCCGGATTCATTGCCGGAGCAGCCACAGATGTTCTAACTGTTGAACCACCTGACGCTGACTGTCCGCTAATCGGACTCGATAACTGCATTATCACTCCCCACATGGCCTGGGCCCCAAAGGAGATGCGTGAGATCATCATTGACACACTGGCCGACAATCTTACCGCGTGGATGGATAACAGGATGCTGAACAGAGTAGACATCTAACAGAAAGAAATAATTGCTTTTTTGTTCACCTTTATTTATGCCTTAACCAGTTCCTTTGCTTCCTTGCCTGTAATGTGCTCAACATCGATCACAAATACAAGCATTGGCATTCCATCCTTTTTAAGCCCTTCCTCAATCTTATTCTCAGGCGCTTCCGGCCAGTACTTCTGAGAAAGAACTTTGTGAGCATGAAGGAATTCTTCTCCGAAATGCTCCAATTCTCTTACTCTGCCAAAAGCAATGACGCTTCTGAAATAGGTTGTGAATTCATGGCCTACAATATTATCTTGATCTATAACGCAGAAGGATACCTTGTCATGCTTCCTCATTGCGTCAAGCTTGTGTCCTGATTTTGCACAATGGAAGTAAATCTTCTCATTTTCATAAACAAAGCTCAATGGAACTGCATAAGGATAATCTTCATCCCCCAGAACTGCCAGCACTCCTGAAGTTGCCCTTTTAAGAACATCTATGGTCCTCTCCGGGGACATCTCCTGCTTGAACCTCCTCATCTTTCTGAATTCCGTCATATTATTCCTCCCATATACTTTTATTATTATTGACTCACACATCGCTTATACAATTATCTTAACCCCCGCCCTTCTCTTATTCAACAATAATGTTCTATAGGCTTGACAAGTTAGTGTCGACTAACTATAATTGTGTTGACTTAGGAGGGACTAATCAATGAGTGTTATATCTTGGGTGATTTTAATAACTGCAATTGCCGGTGTGGGCGGCACTGGTCTAGGCGGATACCTGGGGGCTGTTTTTCGTAAGGATTCCTCAAAAATTGTAAGCCTCCTTCTGGCTTTTGCCGGAGGGGTCATGCTGGCCGTTGTCTGCTTCGATCTGATACCGGAAGCTTTCAAACCCGAAGGTTCCCGGGAGAACATGTCGGTTTGGCTTATTGTCGGTGGTGTACTTCTGGGATTTCTTGTTGTGTATCTTCTCAATCTATTGATTGACAAATCCACAAATAAGGAGATGGAACATGTAAACGAATACCACCCCCGTGCTCACGATGCTCTTGATGAATTGATTCATGCTGACCACTACCTTAAGCATAAGCAGGATGCTCTGGTGTCAAGCAACAGGGAACTATTCGTTGCAGGAGTAGTTATGGCCTGTGCCATTGCACTTCACAACATGCCGGAAGGAATGGTAATCGGTGCTTCATATGCCGGTGACTCAATCAGGGACAGCGGTATTTGGGGAGGCTCAGGTTTCATCATCGCAATCGTAATCGGCCTTCACAATATTCCTGAAGGAATGGCTGTTTCTGTTCCACTGATTACCGGCGGTACAAACAAATGGAAGGCAATTCTGATTACTGCAGCCACAGGCATACCAACGATAATCGGCGCCATCATAGGTTACTTTCTGGGACTTGTCAGCCCGATTTGGCTGAGTCTGTCACTATCATTCGCCGGAGGGGCAATGTTATATGTAGTATTCGGTGAACTGTTTCCCGAAAGTTTTCTCATGTGGAAGAGCAAGGCTCCTGGATCGATGGCCCTTATCGGCTATATGACAGGCCTGCTTCTGGTATATATTTAAGGCTTACCAGGTGTGTTTTGGGAATGAGTTTTGGGGACGTTTCCGAAAACTCACCAAAATGAGTTTTCGGAAACGTCCCCAAAACTCATTCCCAAAACTCATTTGCCTAAACACAATAAAAGTGGCGACAACCAAAAGGTTGTCGCCATTGATTTAAGCAAAATTCGATTTTGCTTTTGCATCATACTATTTCTTTGCTTCGTAATCCTTAAGGAATTCCACCAGTGCTTCAACGCCCTCCTTAGGCATTGCATTGTAGATGGAAGCTCTGAGGCCGCCAACACTTCTGTGGCCCTTGAGATTGTCCATGCCGGCTGCCTTTGTTGCCGCCACAACTGCCGCATCTTCTTCGTCTGATCCTGTTACGAAAGGAACGTTCATCAGGGATCTGTCTTCCTTAACAACTGATCCTGTAAAGAGTTTGCTCTCGTCCAGGAAATCGTATAGAACTTTAGCCTTTTCTTCGTTCATCTTTTGGACAGCTTCCAGTCCGCCAAGCTTCAGCAGATATTTGAATACCTTTCCACAGCAGTATATATCCCAACAGTTTGGAGTGTTGTACATCGAATCATTCTCTGCATGGATCTTGTATGACAGATATGTAGGGCAGAAATCAGGAACGTCTCCAATCAGGTCCTCTCTGATAATTACAACTGCCATTCCTGCAGGTCCAACATTCTTCTGAACACCTGCCCAGATCAGGCCATAGTCTTCAACCTTGCAAGGCTTTGACAGGAACATTGATGACTGATCTGAAACAAGAATCTTGCCCTTTGTATTAGGAAGTTTCTTAAATGTAGTCCCGTTTATTGTCTCGTTTTCACATATATATACATAGTCCGCATCCTCAGGAATCTCCAGATTGCTGCAATCGGGAACATATGAGAAATTCTTGTCTGCCGATGAAGCAACAATTTTTACTTCCCCATACTTCTTGGCTTCTGAAATCGCTTTCTTTGACCATGAACCCGTTTCAACATAGCAGGCAAGCTTGTTCTTCATAAGATTCAGTGGAACCATTGCGAACTGAACTGTGCCACCGCCCTGAACAAACAAAACCTTGTAGTTGTCAGGAATGTTCATGAGCTCTTTAAGGTCAGCAACTGCTTCCTCATATATTCCTAAGAAGACCTTTGATCTGTGACTCATTTCCATTACAGACATCCCGGTTCCCCTATAGTTCAGAACCTCTTCTGCAATCTCTTCCAGAACCGGTTCCGGCATCATCGCTGGGCCTGCTGAAAAGTTAAACGCTCTATCGTACTTCATATTTTCCTCCTCTATATTCCGGTTGATTAAATAGAATATTTTATAAAATTTGATTACAGTCAGTATATCACTTTGCCAAACAGTAATCTATAAAAAAGTGTTGGGAATCGCAATAGCCATTTCTTACACCATTTGGTACAATGGGTGTGTTGAAAGTGAGGTGTCAATATGAAAGAAATAAGCATTCGGCAGATTCCGGGATTCCGTATTGGAAATGCACAGAATGAGAAAGGCGGAACGGGTTGTACCGTCATTATCAGCGAACAGGGTGCCATGGCAGGGGTTTCGGTATTGGGGGGCGGTCCCG
>JAQVOT010000174.1 GCA_028702415.1 Eubacteriales bacterium | reverse complement strand
TCTGAAGTGTGGGGATGACGGATACATAAGAGCTTCCAACCTGTATGTGATGCTAATTTTCCCAACTGACAAGGGAATGTATATCAACATAACATATCTGAACCTGTGCAACGGTCAGGCCAAGTTTGACAGGATCTACTCCTGCCCCTATGAGGACGTTGGTGACATTACTTATAAAGACCGTAAATACGAGCAGGTATCTCAGGCAGGTAAAACAGAGGTTAAACGAGTTAAATCTTTCCTGATTACTTCCGATGTAGGAAATACCAAAGAAGTCGGTGTAGACCTTGTGGACTACGACATCATTGAACAGTATGGCGGCAAATTCAACGAACAACCGGCTATTGAAGCACTGGAATTCCTCAGAAAAAAAGCCGGCCTGGATTAATAAACTCAGTGAGCGTTTCTAAAATGAGTTCTGGGTGAGTTCTGGGGACGTGTCCGAAAACTCATTTTATGAGTATTCGGACACGTCCCCAGAACTCACCCAGAACTCACCCAGAACTAAACCAGAACTAAACCAATTTATATTTCTCTTCGGCCCTCAATGGCCTTTAGCAGGGTGACTTCATCCGCATATTCCAAATCTCCGCCCACCGGAATTCCGTGGGCGATTCTGGAAACCTTAATGCCGCTCGGCTTTATCAGCCGCGCTATGTATACCGCTGTTGCCTCCCCTTCAATCGTGGGATTCGTGGCGATAATAAGTTCCTTCACTTCTGTATTCTGAAGCCGCCTTATCAGACTCTTAAGATTTATGTCCTCCGGTCCCTTGTCGTCCATTGGAGAAATCACACCGTGAAGCACATGGTAGTAACCTCTGTAATCCCGGATTTTTTCCATGGCTATCAGGTCCTTGGGACTTTCCACCACACATATTACAGTTTTATCTCTATGCTCATCAGAACAGATACTGCATGGATCGGTATCCGTAAGGTTACCGCAAACGCTGCAGAATTTCATATTCTCCTTGGCTTCTCTGATGGCATCTGATAATGCAAAAGCAAACCTGTCATCCATAGAAAGAATGTGAAGAGCCAGTCTCTGAGCAGTCTTACCACCAATCCCCGGAAGCTTTGAAAGTTCAGTTATCAGTCTGTTAAGAGGTTTTGCGTAATAGTACATCGCTCTAGAGCCCCGGTATTCCCAACCCGGAGGTAAGTTTGCCCATCTCTGCCTGGGATATTTCCTCCATCTGGCGAAGAGCTTCGTTGGTTGCTGCCACAATCAGATCCTGCAGCATTTCAACATCATCGGGGTCAACAACATCAGGCTTAATCTGAATATCCTTGATTTCCTTCTTACCTGTTACCGTTACTGTTACAGCTCCACCACCGGCACTTGCTGTCTGCTCCATTTCTTCAATTTCAGCCTGGACCTTTTCCATTTCCATCTGCATAGCCTGCATCTGCTGCATCTGCTGTGCCTGATTCATCTTTGGCTGCTTAGGCCTTTTGCCGGCCTTCATTCCTTTTCCCATCTTCTTTCCTCCTTGTAAATGAGCCACAACAAACTGTTTCACTGACTCGCTGATTATTTGGATTATTTATTCAACTTCAACTTCTATACCCAGAATATCGCTGACTTTTTCAGCGATTTCTCCTGCAGTTTTTTTCCTGTTGTCTTTTTGATTATTCCCAGAAATTTTCATCATTCTTCTCTTGCCTGTGTGTTTTTCCATGAGGTCTTCCAGGAGATTTCTATTGTTTTCTGCATGCTGCTTTGCCAGGTCGCTTTCCACTACTACAGTAAAATCATTTTCATCTATTGATCTTAATCTACCACAACTCCTAATAATATAGAAGCTTCCCTTGGTGGCTTCCCCATCCTCAAACACATCATTCCATATCCGCTCACAGTCAAAGTCTTCGACTGCGGCATCACTCCCCTTCGGCCTAGCGGTAAGTTCAGGGTTAGATGTCGACGATGGAGGTGCTTTGCTTTTAGCTACGGGCGCCGTAGTCCCTTCGGGTTTCCATATCGGTGATGGAGCGGCTTCGGGTTTCACTACCGGCAATGGAAGTGCTTTGCTTTTAGCTGCGGGCGCGGTAGTCCCTTCGCCTGTTTCGGGGACTGACCCGAAGTGAGTTCGGGGCTTTTGTATTTCTTTTGCGTCAAGACTAAGCTTTACTATGGCCAGTTCCAGAAGTATTCTTGGCTGAGTTGACCAGCGTGCTTGGTCCAGGGTTTTCGAAAGTTCCAATATTCCCAGGTTGATATCTTCAAGATCCAGCTTTTCTGCCTGCCTTCTTATCCTTTCAATATTCTCTGGGGACATGTTCACAACAGTCTCGGGATTCTTCATGAACTTTACCATCAGAAGATTTCTGAAGTGATTAATCCAGTCTCTGTTAAACTGACGAACATCCTTGCCGTCAGAAAGAACTCCTGCCAGAAATGCTATGGCCTCTGAGGTTTTTTTCTTTCTTATCAGGTCTGTAAGCTCCAGAAAATCCTCGTCTCCCGATGCTCCCAGAAATTCCAGCACATCCTTTTCTCCAACAGTTTTTTCACCACCTGAAATGCACTGGTCCAGAATGGACAATCCGTCACGAACCGAACCGTCGGCATTTGAAGCAATAATCCTGAGAGCACTTTCTGAAACCTCAATCCCTATTTTACTGCATATGTCTTTCATGCCGGAAATAAGAATATTCTCGGGAACCCTTTTGAAATCCAGTCTCATGCATCTGGAAAGAATTGTTGCAGGCAATTTATGAATCTCGGTGGTAGCCAGAATAAATGTTACATACTCCGGCGGTTCCTCAAGAGTCTTCAGCAGTGCATTGAATGCTCCTCCCGAAAGCATGTGAACTTCGTCAATGATATAAATTTTCTTTCTTCCTGCAGCAGGAGGATAGTTAACGCTTTCGCGAAGCTCTCTTATGTTATCCACACCATTGTTTGATGCTGCATCGATCTCTATGACATCAATGAAATTGCCCTCTTTTATGGCTTTGCAGTTGGCACATTCTCCGCAAGGTCTGCTGCCTTCAGAAAGACAGTTCAATCCCTTTGCTAGAAGCCTTGCAACCGTGGTTTTGCCGGTCCCCCTGGTACCGCAAAACAGATAGGCGTGACTGGTGCTGTCAGTAGCTATCTGGTTCTTTAAGATTTTTACTATGTGCTCCTGTCCCAGAACTTCTTCAAATACTTCCGGGCGATACGCACGATAAAGTGCCTGATACATACATTACTCCTTTTAAATATGACAGGTCTCCTGTCATGTTGCCATCTCCCCGATGACAGAATTTGCCCTCTGATAGCTCCGCAGGCGTTGGAGAAGGCTGATCTGCGGCACATAAGAACTTCCGCTTATTGCTGCTTCCTTCCGGACCTGACAAGGTTCACGGCATCCTATTGCGCAGGACCCAAACCATGCCTACGGAACTATCAGAGGGCAAATTGTTTCCATTCATTATATGATCTTTGATTTTTATAGTCAAGTATGACGGTGGTCTGATCCCTGATTATTTCAAATCGCTGAGCTTATCTGTATAGAAGCCCGCCCTCCAGTCCTCGGCCTCATACTTGTTCACATATTTCACTGACACGATGTACATGAACAGGACAAAT
>JAQVOT010000173.1 GCA_028702415.1 Eubacteriales bacterium | reverse complement strand
TCCCTCAGGAATACCTTTTAACAACAACAACCAGATTGGTAAGCCCCTGGCTTGCCATGTACTGAAGCATTGGTGGCCCCGCTGTTCACTGAGGTTCCCCATCATCACTTGACCACTGAATCTGACCGCTGTTGCCGATAATCATTGCCGAAACATTGTGTGTTGCGTCTCTGAATTTTGCCTTGATTTCCGCAACAAAAGCATCCGCCTCTTCCCTGGACTTAACAGGCCTGATGTGAGCGATAAATCTGGATGTTTCTATTATCTGCATCTCGCATGCTTCTTGTTTTATTGTTTTATATAAATCCACTTTATACTTCGTATTGCTTATATCTTCCGAAATCTTCGTTTTTGAAACGCCCCTTTAGAAGTGTTCCGTTTTCTATGTAATCCATGCTGTCTATCCTGGCATTGTCGCACAAATAGGAAGCAATGTTTCCCCTGTCGTAAGGAATCAGCAATGTTCCCTGGACCATGTCAGCAAAAACAACCGCCTTGATTTTCTCCACCAGAATGTCAATTCCCTCTCCGGTTTCTGCAGAGACGTAAACCGTATCCTTGCCGCTGGAATCAATGGGTCTGTTTGGAGCAATATCTATCTTGTTGTAGGCCATGAGAGTTTTAGTATTGCCTGCCCCAAGTTGTCTGATTACCTTATTGGCAACCTCTATCCGGAAATCCCGGTCCGTAGCCGCATCATTTTCTGAAGAGCACACTGATCCTGCAGCGCTTACATTGGAGCTGTCAACAACATGAATCAGAAGATCTGCATCCTTAACCTCCTCCAGTGTTGACTTGAATGCTTCCACCAGATTGTGAGGAAGCCTGCTTACAAAGCCAACAGTGTCAATAAGAATAAAATCCATACCCTTCCCTATAGAGATTTTGCGATGTGCGGTATCAAGTGTCGCAAAAAGCATATCCTGCGACTTTACAGTCTTTGAAGTCGCTTCATCTGACGAATTCGGGCTGATAGCTTTTTCATTCTGCTCTTCAAAAGTTCTGATAAGCCTGTTCATTATTGCAGACTTTCCGGAATTGGTATATCCCACGAGAGCGATAACAGGCATTCCTGATTTTGTGCGGGACCGTTTCTGTGTCTGACGCGTCTCAGCCAGTTTAGCAAGCTCCGTTTTGATATCGTAGATGCGTTTTTCAATGTGCCGCCTGTCCGTTTCCAGTTTCTTTTCTCCGGGTCCTCTGGTTCCGATTCCTCCCCCGAGACGGGAAAGGGATCTTCCGAAGCCTGTAAGCCTGGTCATCCGGTACTGTAACTGTGCCAGTTCAACCTGCAGCTTTCCTTCACTGGATGTGGCCCGGTCTGCGAAAATGTCCAGAATAAGAATAGTTCTGTCTATGACACGGACGCCCAATGCATCCTCCAGATTTCGAATCTGAATGCCACTGAGTTCATCATTAAAGACCACGGTGTCTACTTCCATACCGGATACCAGTTCTGCAAGCTCCAGAACTTTGCCGCTGCCGATTAATGTTGCGGTGTTTGGGCGGTCCAGATTCTGCTCTACACGGCCAACCACTTCGATACCATCAGCCTGACAAAGGGCCTCCAGTTCATCCATGGAGCTGGTGATATCCTCTTTCCACTGGAGGCCTACCACGATAGCCCGATACTGATCATTTCTGATTATTTCGTTGTTTTCATTAAATCTAAGCATGTTCTGATTATAACATAAAGCAGGCACACATATAGTGTACCTGCTTCAATATTATTTTTCTTCCGGATTTGTTAAATATTGATTTCTTTTAGTTCTGATTTCAAATATGGATTCAGCACCTTTATGCGGGTTCCTTTCATGCCCAGAGACCTGGATTCAATTACACCGGCGCTTTCCAGCTTTCTGAGGGCATTGACAATAACCGATCTTGTGATACCGGATCGGTCAGCAATTTTGCTGGTAACCAGCAGTCCTTCATCTCCTTCCAGTTCAGCGAAAACATTCTGTACCGCTTCAACTTCTGAATATGAAAGAGTATCAATTGCCATCTCTACCATAGACATGAGACGTTCAATTTCCTCTTCCTCCACGGTCTTGTTTCTCTGAATTTCCAGCCCCACAATCGTTGCTCCCGTTTCCCCCAGAACCAAATCTTCATCAGTAAACTCAGGCTTGTATCTGGTCATAATAAGGGTTCCCCATCTGTTCCCTCCTCCTACGATCGGAATAATCGTATGGAATTTGTCAGATGTGTCATAGTCATATTTAAATATCTTCAGGGCTTCTTTGCCGTATATATTTGCCGCCGTTTCCTTGACGCCCATAAGCCCTTCGTTGTATTCACCCGGAAATATTTCAACGCCTGTTTCTTCATCCCTGATCGTTGAACTGTCCTGTTTGATTTTCAGTGATACGCCGATAACCTTGCCATTAGCATTACAAACGTACACGTTGGCTTCCAGCATATCGCTTATTGTCTCACACATTTCGTTAAACGAAAGCGCCCCTGTTGGACTCTCCTGAAGAAGCCAATTTAGCTTTCTTACTTTTGAAAGAATTTCACTCATATCCTTTACCTCTCTTTTTTATGCAAAAACATTAAAGAATGTATTTATCCAGATCATCCGGATGAATCTTTTCTTCAAATTTCTGTTTTACATATTCTCTGTCAATGGTAATCTTATCTTCCATCATGTCAGTAATGTTAAACGAGATGTCTTCCAGTAGTTTCTCCAAAATAGTGTGGAGTCTTCTTGCTCCGATGTTCTCAGTCTGCTCGTTCATGAGGAAAGCCATTTCAGCAATTTCGTCTATAGCTTCATCATTAAATTCAATTTCAATTCCTTCCGTTTCCAGAAGTGCCTTGTGTTGTTTAAGCAGAGCGTTTTCAGGAACAGTAAGGATCTTCACGAAAGTATCCTTGTCCAGATTTTCCAATTCAACCCTGATAGGAAATCTTCCCTGAAGTTCAGGGATCAGATCTGTCGGCTTGGCAATATGGAAGGCCCCTGCACCGATAAAGAGAATGTGGTCCGTCTTCAAGGGGCCATGTTTGGTGTTTACCACACTGCCCTCAACAATAGGAAGGATATCTCTCTGAACGCCTTCTCTAGAAACATCAGCTCCTCCTCTGTAACCCTGGCCTGATGCGATCTTGTCTATTTCATCAATGAAGATAATGCCGTTCTGCTCTGCATTCTGCATTGCTTCTTCCTCAACTTCATCCATATCAATAAGGTTCTGGGCTTCATCTTCTCTGAGTATCTTTCTGGCATCCTTGACTTTGACCCTTTTTGTTTTCTTCTTCTTAGGTGCCATGTCCCCGAATATATTACCCAGCTGGATCATGCCTCCGTCCTGAACATCAAGATTGTTATGCTTAGGTGCTTCTTTTACCTGGATTTCAATGTACTGCTCTTCCAGGAGCCCCTCCCGAAGTTGCTGCCGTACCTGTTCTCGAGCCAGACCTGTATCTTCACTTTCATCCTCGGCTTTCGCCTGCTGAGCCTGCTGCTGTTCGTACTGTTCTTTCTGTGTCTGATAATTAGCATTGCCTAGGATAAAATCAAAAGGCCCTCTGCTCTGCCCCGCAGCAGCCTTTCCCTTTTTCCCGGGAATGATTGCCTCGATTA
>JAQVOT010000172.1 GCA_028702415.1 Eubacteriales bacterium | reverse complement strand
GGGTGGAGCTGTCCAGCTTATAGGGACGCCACATCTGATGGAAAAAATCGACGGGATGATCCAGCTGCCATACTTCCAAATAGAATCTGACCTGGTCGCATATATAGATAGCCGCAATCCCATCCATGAAATCGTATTTCCCCTTCAATAGACTGTCAAATGAACTGCGCACCTGATCACAGGCATTGGTCATCATATGTCCGTCCCCCAGGGTGATTGGCTCGTCACTTCCGAATAGAGTAACCGGCAGTGCTCCAGCCGCGTGGATGATCTCTTCCGGGAAATACATGGGAAGACACCCAATAATTTTGGTGTTGCGGGTTGCTTTTATTTGCGCAGCCCTTTCGTAAGGCCTCTCACAATAGTCCCTGAACTTGGTAAGAATATCCTCCATATTAATCCCTCCAACTTAATCGGTTCAGTGAATGCTGTTGCGGCAATTGTAATTGAGCTTGTGCACAGCTTTTTTATTTCACCTGCCGATTTATTCGATCCTTTATAACAGTATAGATGTATATGAGCGCTTTTCGTCAAGACCATGTTCAGAAAATCATGAAATAAGTCATAATATCAGATACATAAAAAATGCTATAATAATACAAAACTTATACAATTGGAGAAAAGCTGATGACCTATATTGGTATTATTTTTGGCATCTATGTTTTTGCAACCATCGGGATATATCACATTTTAATCGTCAAGCTGGAGAAATGGTTTGGAACCTGGCCTTGGTTGGTATTCTTAATTCTGGGAATAATATGTTTGTATTTTTCGTTAATCAACTCGAATGGGATGACCTCCATGTGGTGGGGTTACAATTCCTTTATTAACCTGTGGTCAGTAAAGGAAATGTTTGACCAGCACAAGCGTTCAGCGCAGAATTAAATACTAATCGATTCTTTTTCCTAAGAAAAGTGGTTACCGTTTAATTTCCATGCAGATGAAACCGCAGTTTGCAACAATCATTTATAACGACTCTATCGCAGGAAGGGGAGTATTAAGTGAACAGATGTGAAAGAGACAGCATAATGGATGAGCTTCAAAATCTTTATCCGGAGAAGTTTGCGCCCGTGGACATGGTTTTTAAAAATATCCACCGCGGCAATAAAATTTTTATCGGGACTGCCGCTGGAGAACCAAGACACTTGGTCAGATCATTGATGGATTTTTTGATCAATAATCCCAAGGCTTTTTTTGATGCAGACATATATTATGTCTGGACGGTTTTTGATGATCGCAACTATTTTCTGGAAAAGTACAAACGGAATTTTAGGATCAGTTCATTTTTTATTGGCGATCCCAACCGGGATGCCATCAATAACGGAGACGCAGATTTTACTCCTGTTTTTACCTCCAGGATACCGGAGTTGTTTGATCGCAAAAGGTTTCCCGTTGATATAGCCCTAATTCAAGTGTCTTTGCCGGATGAGCATGGTTACGTTAATCTGGGGGTTAGCGTTGATGTTGCCAAAACCGCAGTGGAAAATGCCGGTCTGGTTATTGCCCAGGTGAATTCCTACATGCCCAAGGTTCATGGAGACGGGTTCATCCATATCAATGACATTGACTTTATGATCCCTTTTGATGAACCCCTGCCGGAATACGATCCCCGGGAAGAAAGTGAAGTCGTATCCCAGATTGGCAAATACGTTGCAAGTCTGGTGCAGGACGGAGACACCATTCAAATCGGCTATGGAAATATTCCCTTTTCCATATTGCCCAGCCTCAGCGATAAAAAGAACCTGGGCGTACATTCCGAGCTCTTAACCGATGGGATCATTCAATTAATGAAACAAGGAGTCATTGACAACAGCCGGAAAAGCATCAACCGGGGAAAAACCATCGGAACCTACTGTTTGGGCAGGAAAGAAACCTATGATTTTATTAACAATAATCCCGCGGTAGAGCTGAGAAGGATCGATTATGTTGACAATCTGACTACGATTGCCCAGCACGACAACATGACGGCGATCAATACCGTTTTGCAGATCGACCTTACCGGTCAGGCTTCAACGGAATCATTGGGTACGGTTTTTTACAGCGGTATCAGCGGATTTGCCAATTTTATGCGGGCTACCCCCTTGACCAAGAGAGGCAAGACGATTGTGGCCATGAAGTCTACAGCCAAGAATGGCACGGTTTCCAAGATCGTGCCCAATCTGCTGGAAGGCTCCGGCGTAAGCTTGCACCGTGCCGATGTCCAATATGTCGTTACCGAATACGGAATTGCCTTTCTGCATGGAAAAAATTTGCGGGAGAGGGCTATGGAATTGATCGCTATTGCCCACCCCGATTTCAGACCATGGCTGATCGAAGAGGCCAAAAAGCTGAATCTGATTTTTAAAGACCAGAAATTCGTACCCGGTCCCCGCGGCAAATACATGGAAGAATACGAAGCGCTCAGGGAAACCAAGACCGGATTGGATATCCTGTTAAGGCCGATTAGAATCAGTGATGAACAAAGACTGAGAGATTTCTTTAATACGCTTTCCGACAAGAGCCTGTATTTAAGGTTCTTTACTCCGCGCAAATATGTTCCCCATGAAAGCCTACAGGAAATCATCACCGTTGATAACGCCAAAGGGGTTTCGATCGTCGCCATAGACCAGCAGGAGGAAAATGAAAAAATCATCGGTCTGGGGCAATATTTCCTTAACGAAACTAATTATTCGGCAGAGGTCAGCTTTGCTACCAGTGATGATTATCAAAACAATGGAATCGCCTCGATATTGCTGACCCATTTGACTTATGTAGCCCAGAAGAACGGTTTGATTGGTTTTACTGCCTCGGTACTGGCGGAAAACCGATCAATGATCAAAGTACTGAAAAGAATGGGGTTCACACACAAAACCACCGAGGATGGGGTCTCCGAATACGAAAAATCATTTTAAATGAATGACCGGTTAATTTGAGTGCATTGATGGTAATGGAGGAGATATGGCTTTTTCAAGACACTTGGAAATAAAAACCATACAAAAAATGATAATGATGTATTGCCATGATCAGCACAACACTAAAAAGGATGAACTTTGCTATAATTGCATGAAGTTGTTTAAATATGCCGAGCAGCGCATTGACAAATGTTTTTACGGCGATAATAAGCCGGTATGTTCGAAATGTACAGTTCATTGTTATAAACCGGAAATGAGAGCCAGGATAAAAGAAGTTATGCAATATTCCGGCCCGAGAATGATGTGGAAAAGCCCAATCCTTTCTCTCCGATATATGTACAGGAAGACATTCAAGAGCAATATATAGACATCAATAAGGAAACAACGTTCTTTCCCGTGGGATAAAGGTTTTACAGCTTCGCAGATCCTGGAGTATTACGATGAAGAGAAATTTACTGGATGGTGCATCCCATCACCGGATCGAATTTGGTGAAAGCCCGCCATGCAGAATATAAAACATTTATGGGCAGTACCCATCAATCACCCGGGGTGGCTTGCGCCGATTGCCATATGCCCTACACAATGGCGGGCAATAAAAAAATCTCATCCCATGTTTGGCAGTGCCCGCTTAATAACATCGAGCAGAGTTGTACCAACTGCGGCTTTGAATCCGCCGCAGTTGGTATAGTAGTGTGTTTCGTATGATTAACCAATTGACCATAATAATTGAGGGTAT
>JAQVOT010000171.1 GCA_028702415.1 Eubacteriales bacterium | reverse complement strand
ATCTCTCAATTCTGCCATTGATTCAATACGGGATCATTTGATGCCGATAAATCGCAGATACACCACACACTGATCTCCGTACAACTTCACCGCCTTTCCGATGATTTCAGGATGCCTGATCGCTCCCGAGTTAACACTGACCTTGTCAGCACCGCACTTCAAGACTCTGTCGAAATCCTCCAGTGTGCTGATTCCCCCTCCCACAGTCAAGGGGATGAAAACACGACTGGCAGTTTCTCTTAGGATATCGGTGAATAGTTTGCGACCCTCGCTTGATGCGGTAATGTCGTAGAACACCAGTTCATCTGCCCCGGCTTTCGTATAATACTCCGCCAGATCCACCGGCGAGGCCACATCATCAAGATTCTGGAACTTTATCCCTTTTACCACCCTGCCGTCTTTAACATCCAGGCAGGGAATGATTCTCTTTGTTAACATTTTGCCACCTCTATGGCTTCCTTCAAATCAATTGCCCCTGTATAATACCCTTTGCCGATTATGGCACCGTACAGCTCTTCTGCCGCCAGCCGCCGCACATCCTCCATGGAGGAAACGCCCCCGGAGGCAACGATCTGCATCCCGAACTCCCGTGACAGCCTCTGATAAAGCTCATGATTCGTGCCTTCCATGGCTCCGTCTTTAGCAATGTCCGTCACGATGATTCTTCTGACTCCAAGCCCCTGAAGATATTCGCAAAAGCTGACCGCCTCCAGCTGTGATTTCTCGGTCCACCCTTTAATTGCCACATAACCATCCTTCAGATCCACGCCAACCACGATCTTATCGCCGTATTCGGCCACAGCTTCTTCCAGAAATCCAGGATCCTTCACCGCAGCCGTTCCCAGAATCACGGCATCCATGCCGGCCTCCAGATATCTGCCGATGACATCCATACTTCTGATGCCGCCGCCCACCTCGCAAAAGCACCCACTTCTTTTTTTGATTTCAACTACAGCATCGAAGTTCGGCGTGCCTCCGTCTCTGGCACCCTCCAGATCAACGATATGGATATACTCTGCTCCAAGTTCGGCAAATTCCGCTCCTATCTCAGAGGGATTTTCACTGTACACGGTCATCTCATCATATTTCCCCTTGTACAGCCTCACAGCCTTACCTTCATACAGGTCTATGGCGGGAAAAATTCTCATACCTTATGCCTCCATTTCACAGAATGCCCTTAAAATCTTCATGCCCACTTCCCCACTTTTTTCCGGGTGAAACTGGCATCCGTAAATATTTCCCTCTGCAACCGCCGCCGTCAAATCTGCCCCATATTCTGTCACTGCAATGGTGTGCTCAAGGCAGTCTGTGGCGTAGAAGGAATGTACGAAATAAACGCAGTCTCCCTCCCTGATGTATTTAAACAGAAGATTTTTTTCTCCTGCGAATCTCAAACCATTCCATCCGATATGGGGAATCTTGTATCCTGCAGGAACCGCATCAGCGATGGGAACAACACTGCCTCTGATCAGACCCAGTCCCTGATGCTCGCCGTATTCATAGCTTTTTTCAAGCAAAAGCTGCATGCCCAGGCAGATTCCCAACAAAGGCTTTCCTGCTTTTGCAGCTTCCGTAACCAACTCTCCCATTCCTGATTCACACAGTTTTCGGGCGGCATCCTCATATGCGCCAACTCCCGGCAGGATGATGCGATCTGCACTGTGAATAACCGCCGGATCAGAGGTAACCACCGCTTCCTGCCCTATATAGTTCAGTGAACTCCCGAGGGAAAACAGGTTCCCCACTCCATAGTCAATAATTGCTATCACTATAAAATTCCTTTCGTTGAGGGAATATCGTTCAGGTGAAGCGCATCGATCTCAACCGCTTTTCTCATGGCTCTGGCGGTTGCCTTGAACACGCCTTCAATGATGTGGTGGGAATTCGTTCCTGCAAGTCGCATCTGATGCAGCGTGCACCCGGAATTCCTGACAAATCCGTACCAGAATTCCTGGATCAGCTCCGTGTCAAAGCTGCCTACCTTCTGGGTTGGAATACTTACATCGAAGGCCAGATAATCTCTGCCCGAGAAATCCACTGCTGCGAGAATCAAGGCTTCATCCATGGGGATAATGGCATCCCCATATCGGAAGATCCCCTTCTTCTCCCCCAGCGCTTCATGAAAGGCCTGACCCAGAGCAATGCCTATATCCTCTACCGTATGGTGATCGTCCACCTCTGTGTCCCCCTGGCACTGTAGTTCCATGTCGAATCCACCGTGTCTGGCAAACAAGGTAAGCATGTGATCCATGAATCCCACGCCTGTATCAATGACGCTCTTGCCATCTCCATCCATATTCAGCTTCAGCTGAATATTTGTTTCTGCAGTTTTTCTCTTGATCTCTGCTGTTCTCATCTCACCCTTCCTTTCACTATTTCACCTAGGGTTGTGATAAATATCTCCATCTGCTGGCGACTTCCGATGCTTACCCTATTGTACTGGGCAATTCGTTCCTGATGAAAGTGACGTACCAGCACCCCTCTTTTTTTTAATTCTTCGTAGAGCCATTCTCCCTCAATACGGGAGTGTTTCATGAAAATGAAGTTGCTTATGGACTCGCTGAGTGTGAAACCCATTCCTTCAAGTTCTCTCACAACATATTCTCTGGTCTGTATAATCTTCCTGCAATTTGCCTGCGTATATTCCTCATCCTCAAGGACTCCGATTCCTGCCGCCATTGTCATCGCATTAATGTTGTAGGGGTTCGTAGAGTTTCTGATCGTATTAAGATCACGCATCAGTTCCGCAGAACCCACACCGAACCCCAGTCTGGCTCCTGCCATGGATCTGGATTTGGAAAAGGTCTGAATGACCAGAAGATTATCATACTTTTCGATCAAGTTTACGCAGCTCTCTGCGCCAAAATCCACATAGGCTTCATCTACAACCACCACATTATCCGGATTTGTTTTGATGATTTCTTCTATCTCTTTTCTGCTTAGCGCGACTCCTGTATGGGCATTCGGATTTGCAATAAAAATGGTACCTCCTGCCTGCACATAATCCTCGCCGCGAATTCTTAACTCATCCGTCAGCGGAATCTCTCTATAGGGCACATTGCTTATATCGGCAAAGACCGGATAAAAGCCGTAGGTTATATCCGGGAAAACTGCCGGGGTTTTCTCATCACAAAAAGCCATAAATGCGAAATTCAGTATTTCATCTGAACCGTTTGAAAGGAGGACATTCTCTGTGGCAAGGAAAGTTCCGTTCTGCGCATTCAAAAATTGGGACAGTCTTTCTGCTAAACCCCTGCAGTCTGAATCCGGATATAACTGTAGCCTTGTTGTTGCTTCTTTGGCATTTGCGGCCGCCTTCTCCGATATGGGATAAGGAGATTCATTGGTATTCAGTTTTATATATTTCTGATCCTGAGGCTGTTCTCCGGGAACATAGGGCTTCAGGTCAATAAATCTTTTGCTTAAAAATCTGCTCATATTTTTTCTCTGCCTGGGGCAGCTCGCTACTTTTTTATTTGCTTATGGTCTGTACCATTTTCGTGGCAACATCCTCTATCATTTCATTTTTAAATTTGAAACTGGATTTGTTTGAAATCAATCGTGCGCTGATCTGGGCAATTTCTTCAATAATCTCCAAGTCGTTTTCTTTTAGGGTTGTTCCTGTTTCCACAAGATCCACAATGACATCAGAGAGCCCTAGAAT
>JAQVOT010000009.1 GCA_028702415.1 Eubacteriales bacterium | reverse complement strand
AAACTGGCTGTGGATCTAGCTGCCAGGATCAGCTAGGAAAGGACTTGGTAATGAGTAGATATTTAAGAGCTCATAATTTCCCTGAAGATTTAAGAAATATGAATTATGATGAGCTGGAACTGCTGTCTTATGAGATGAGAGATTTTCTTGTTGATTCAATTTCCAGGACAGGTGGTCATCTGGCATCAAATCTTGGTATTGTTGAAATTACCATAGCATTGCATAAATCCCTTAATACTCCTGAGGATAAAATTGTCTGGGATGTTGGTCACCAGACATATGTGCATAAAGTCCTTACCGGAAGGATTGAAGGTTTCAATAAGCTGCGGCAGCTTGATGGGATGAGCGGCTTTCCTAAAGTATGTGAAAGCGAATACGACTTATTTGATACCGGCCATAGCAGCTCTTCAATTTCTCTTGGTCTGGGTTTGGCCGCGGCCAGAGATCTGCAGGGGAAAGATTACAAGGTTGTATCGGTAATAGGTGATGGTGCATTGACCGGTGGGCTGGCCTATGAGGCCCTGAATAATGCCGGTAACATGAATACAAATTTCATTGTTATTTTAAACGATAACGGAATGTCAATATCCCGAAACACCGGAGGATTGTCAAGATCTCTTGGGCGTATTACTAGTACGGATACATACATCCATATGAAAACCCAGCTAAAAAAGGGATTCAAGAAAGTTCCTGTAATTGGAGAGAGCGTAATATCCGGTATTCATAATGCCAAGGAAAATATAAAGTATGCGGTCATTGATGGCATCCTTTTTGAAGAACTGGGATTCAAGTATATTGGACCGGTTGACGGTCATAATATAAAAGAAATGTGTGAAACTCTTAATCATGCAAAAGCGATTAACGGGCCGGTACTTATCCACGCGGTTACAAATAAAGGAAAAGGTTACTCAAAAGCCGAAGAAAATCCGGATGTTTTTCATGGAATCGGTCCCTTTGATATCGATACCGGTAAACCTCTAAAAAAGCCCATTGGCAGATCATATTCTGATGTTTTCGGCAATAAGCTCACAGAGATGGCTGATAAAGATGAATCCATCGTAGCCATAAGTGCTGCCATGGTTGATGGAGTGGGACTTGAGGGTTTTCGAAGCATATTCCCGGATAGATTCTTTGATGTAGGAATAGCAGAAGAGCACGCGGTTACTTTTTCAGCAGGGCTAGCAAAAGCTGGGCTGAGACCTTATATCGCAATATATTCCTCATTTCTCCAAAGAGCATATGATGAAATAATTGAAGATGTATGTCTTCAGAATCTTCCTGTTACAATATGTATTGATAGGGCAGGAGTGGTTGGTGCAGATGGAGAAACACATCATGGTTTATTTGACCTGGCCTACCTTAAATCCATGCCGAACATGACAGTTTTTGCTCCAAAAGATGGAGCTGAACTTGAAAGAATGCTTGAACTGACTCTTGAACTCGATGGACCCTGTGCCATCAGATACCCTCGTGGAAGTGCTCATAAAATAGGAAAGAATCAACAGATTACAAAGGGCAAAGCATACCAGCTCAATAGGGGAACTGATGCCGAAATATGGGCTGTAGGTAACATGGTGAAAAACGCCATGGAGGCTGCCGCAATCCTAAAGAAGGATGGATTCAGTGCCGGTGTAGTTAATGTGGCTACAGTTAATCCTCTCGATAAGAAAAAGCTGATGAACTCTGCATCCGTGCTTCCGATGATTGTCACAGTGGAAGATGGTGTATTATCAGGAGGAATAGGGGAATCGATTCGGTCATTCCTGGCAAATACAAACACCAATGTTTTTAATCTGGGCTGGCCGGATAAATTTATTGAACACGGGACCCAGGAGCAGTTATATGCCAGATACGGATTAGATGCTGAATCCATTGCGGAATTCATCAAATCGAATATCAAAGTTGATTCTAAGAAAAAATGAAGAAACGATTAGACATAATAACTATTGAAAAAGGATTGTTCGAATCTCGGGAGAAGGCTAAAGCGAGTGTAATGGCCGGGCTCGTCATGGTGGATGGACAGGTGGTAGACAAGCCCGGTACAAGTATCGACGAAAAGGCTGAAATAAGCCTTAAAGAAGTCCTGTGTCCATATGTAAGCAGAGGCGGGCTAAAGCTTGAAAAGGCTCTTAAAACATGGAATTTCAGTCTTGAAGGAGCCAAGGCAGTTGATATTGGAGCATCAACCGGTGGATTCACAGATTGCATGCTTAAGAATGGTGCCTCGAAGGTTTACTGCATTGATGTCGGCTATGGACAGCTTGACTGGAAACTGAGAAATGATCCGCGTGTAGTCAACATGGAAAAATGCAATGTCAGGTATCTGAATGTTGATATTATAGGAAGAGATGTTGATTTTATTAGCATTGATGTTTCTTTTATCTCGCTAAAACTGGTATTCCCTGTGGCGGGTCAACTTCTGGATGATGACGGATGCCTTGTATGTCTTGTTAAACCTCAGTTTGAGGCAGGCAGAGAACAGGTAGGCAGGAAGGGGATAGTCAGAGATCCTGATGTACATGAACAGGTAATTGAGAATGTGATCGCATACGGTGAAGAAAACGGTCTGTATTCATGTGGTCTTACATATTCACCGGTTACAGGGACTAAAGGAAATATAGAATATCTTCTTTTCATGAAGAAAAAAAAATGCAATAATAGTGAGATAAATGTCAAGGAAGTTGTATCCATGTCCCATAAAAAATTGATTTGAAAGCAATTGCTTTTAAATATATTTAACAGATATTTTTAAAATAATACTAACAAAGGAGACGAAACTAATGGAAATATCAAAGAGAGTCGGAGGCATGCAGTTTTCACCGATCAGAAGGTTTAACAAGTATGGTTTTGATGCAGAAGCTAATGGTAAGACAGTATACCGTCTTAACATTGGTCAGCCTGATGTTGAAACGCCGGCAGTTTTTAAAGAAGCTATCAATAATTTTGACAATAAAGTAATAGCTTATGCTGAATCCGGCGGTGTAACAGAGCTGCTTGATGCAATGATTGACTACATGAAGCTCTATGACATGAACTATGAGAGAGACGATCTTCTCATCACAAACGGCGGATCAGAAGCACTGACGATGATTTTCACAGCACTTCTGAACCCCGGTGAAGAGGCTTTAATTGCAGAACCATTCTATACAAACTACAGCACATTCTGTAATCAGGTAAACGGCAAACTCGTTCCCATTACAACAAAAGCAGAAGATGGATACGCATGGGCAAAGAAAGAACTGATCGAGGCAGCCATCACAGCCAACACTAAGGCTATCTGTTGCATAAGCCCCGGAAACCCTACCGGAAGAGTTCTTACTCTTGATGAGATGCGTCTCATCGGTGAAATAGCCAAGGAACATGACCTCTGGATAATATCCGACGAAGTGTACAGAGAATTCGCATACGATGACAGAGAAGTTACATCTTTTGGTATGCTTGAAGACATTGCCGACAGGGTAATTCTGGTAGATTCGGTTTCCAAGAGATATTCAGCCTGCGGAGCCAGAGTAGGAGCTATCATTTCAAAGAATAAAGAATTCATGAGCGGAATTCTTAAGCTGGCCCAGGGAAGACTTTGCTGTCCAACGCTGGAACAGGTAGGTGCCGCTGCGCTTTACAGACTGGACAAGAGCTATTACGAAGAGGCAAAAGCGGAATACTGTGCAAGGAGAGATGCGGCATATGAAGAAATCTCAAAAATTCCGGGGGTAGTATGTCAGAAACCTGGCGGTTCATTCTATCTTATGGCAAAGTTGCCGGTTGAAAGCACTGAAGATTTCCTCATGTTTATGCTGACAGAGTTTGACGACAATGGTGAAACTGTTATGTTTACACCGGCGGCAGGTTTTTATGCAACTCCTGGTCTTGGCAAGGACGAAATGCGTATTGCTTATGTACTGACACCTGAAAAGATGAGAAGAGGCGCGGAGCTTATTAAGTTGGGAATTGAAGCATACAACAGAAAACTTGGTAAATAATTAATGAAAAACGAGGCTAAATCAAAACTGTCACCTATGATGCTGCAGTATCTGGAAATTAAAAAAGAGCACCAGGATGCAATCCTGTTCTTTAGGTTGGGTGATTTCTATGAGATGTTTTTTGATGATGCAAAAACAGCCTCACGTGAACTGGAACTCACACTTACAGGCAAACAATGTGGTTTAGAAGAAAGGGCTCCCATGTGCGGAGTCCCTTTCCATTCCGCTGAAACTTATATCAGCATATTGATAGAAAAGGGATACAAGGTTGCAATCTGTGAGCAGACTGAGGACCCGGCTTCCGCTAAAGGTATAGTAAAGAGAGAGGTCGTTCAGATTGTTACACCGGGTACTGCAATGGGCAGTACCATGCTTAAAGAAAACGAGAACAATTATATTGCATCGGTTTTTGCCGGTGAAAATGCATTAGGATTGGCCTATTGCGATATTTCAACCGGAGAAATATCCCTAACCTCCATTGATGGTACCGGAAGGAGAGACTCTCTTATTAATGAGCTGGTAAAAATCAATGCTCGTGAAGTAATAATGGATGCCAATACTGCTGATGCTCTTGGAAGTGAAGAGCTGAGAATTGTATGCCCGGCCTGTTTTAATATTGCCGAAGAAGGTTTCTATAGACCTGATGCGGTAAAGGATTCAATCCTTTCGCAATTTAATGTCAGTGCTCTTTTTGGTATCGGAATTGAAGAGGATGCTCCTCCTGAATTTGCCCTTGGTGCATTGCTCCTCTATATGCATGATAACCAGAAGAATGACCTTTCACACATAAGGAACCTAAACATATATTCAATGGGACAAAGAATGTCCCTTGATAAATCAACCATTAAAAATCTGGAGCTTACAGAAACACTCTTTGAAAAGAAACTCCAGGGATCACTTCTTGGTATTCTGGATAAGACCCATACGGCAATGGGTTCCAGAAAGATGAAACAGTGGATAAAAGAGCCTTTAAATGATGTTGTGCTGATAAATGAAAGACTTGATTCCGTTGAATATCTGATCAATAATCCTCTTACCAGAAACAATCTCAAGGAACATCTCAAGCAGATATACGATTTTGAAAGGTTGGCCGGCAGAATTGCCACCGGCAAAGCAAATGCCCGTGATCTTATAGCATTGAAGAATTCCTGCTTTGTTCTTCCTGACATCAAATCCGAATTATACACATGCAATGTGCCAATGCTAAATAAAATCAATGGAGAGATATCAACTCTTGAAGATGCCTATGAGATAATTGACAGTGGCATTATTGATGAGCCGCCATTCACAGTGAAAGAGGGTGGCATAATAAAAGCAGGTTATTCTGAAGAACTGGATAAGCTCAAGGCATCTATTTCTGATGCCCGGAACTGGATAGGGTCTCTTGAAGCTTCCGAACGTGAAAGAACAGGAATAAAAAAACTGAAGGTTGGATTCAATAAGGTATTCGGATATTACATTGAAGTAACCAGGTCATACTATGACCTTATTCCTGATGATTATATAAGAAAACAGACTTTAGTTAACTGTGAAAGGTTTATAACACCAAAACTAAAAGAAACCGAACGTCTTGTTCTTAATGCAGAATCCGAAATAAACAGAATTGAATACAGGCTTTTTTCTGAGATACGGGAAAAGCTGATGGATTATATTTCTCTATTGCAGACTACATCAAAGGCCATTTCATCAATTGATGTTCTTGTCGCTTTCGCTCAGGTCTCGGAAAATAATAATTATTCCAAACCGGAAGTGGATGATAGCGAAGAAATAACCATAGAAGCAGGAAGACACCCTGTTATAGAGAAGACAATACAAGATGGCATATTTGTTTCCAATGACACCTACATGAACAGGTATGATTCTAATCTGCTGATTATTACAGGCCCCAACATGTCCGGTAAATCCACATATATGAGGCAGACTGCCCTAATAGTACTTATGGCTCAGGCAGGATGTTATGTTCCTGCCGCCAAAGCGAATATAGGTGTCTGTGACCGGATTTTTACCAGAATCGGAGCATCAGACAATCTGGCACTTGGGCAGAGTACATTCTTTGTGGAAATGAGTGAACTTTCCTATATTCTCAATACTGCCACATCTAAATCCCTTGTTATTCTTGATGAAATAGGCAGAGGAACAAGTACATATGACGGTTTATCCATAGCCTGGGCTGCCGCGGAATATATCTGCAAACCTGAACGCAGAATTAGAACTCTGTTCGCAACTCATTATCATGAGATGACAGTTCTTGAGAATACACTCGAGGGGGTTAATAATCTTAATGTTGACGTATCAGAAGAGAGCGGAAACATTATTTTCCTTCATAAAATAGTACCTGGAAGTGCCAGCAGATCCTACGGAATACATGTAGCTAAACTGGCGGGAGCTCCTTATGAACTTCTGGAAAATGCACAGATACATCTGGATGCTCTTAACAGAGATAATGAAAAAAACCTGAATACTGTATCAAGAAGTTCATATGTTGACATTTCCCCTGATGAAGTCCAGCAGGAAATGCAGTTATCGCTCTTTGACGGAGTACCTAATGCCATTCTGCAGCGTCTCAGAGATACAGATTTAATGAATACCACTCCTTCTGAGGCACTTAAACTTCTGGAAGAGCTGAAATCGATCATATAGTTTTCAATTTGTTGGAATATATTTATATCGATTAATTGGAATTTCTTGAATTCAGAGTATCAGTATAGTAAACTGTTTATGGTATCATCAATTTTCAGTATTTTCTTAAATATAATGGTTTTGTGGAGGGTGGTTTTACATGTTTGAAGGAATAAATAATACAAAAGTTGGAGAAATAATATCCAACTACGAATTTAAGAGAGAGCGCAATGGAATTGCCAAAGAAAACGTTGAAGAACTTATTGGCAAGGTTTGCAATATGTATGAACAAAATCAGGTTTTACCTGAAGAGCATAATGCTCTTAAATCAAAAGCTGCATCTCTTGAGTAAGAGGTCAAGAAACTTAATGCCAGGCTTGCTAACGTAGGTAAGGAAGAAAAAACACTCAAAGAGGACAGGGAGATGATTTCTGAAATCCTAATTGAGTCAAAGAATAGAGCAAAGTCCATCATTGACGACGCTGAAGAAAAAGCAAAGATCCTTCACGATAAGTCAAACGCCGAGGCGGTAGCCCTCAGACAGAAAACCGAAGCTGAAAGAAAAAAGATACTTGATGAAACCGAAACAACGAAGAGAAAGATTATAAATCAGGCTACAGATAAAGCTTTAGAAATTGAAGAAAGCAAGAAAAATGTTCTTGCTGAAGCTGATAAAGAAAAGGTCTATATTATCAAGCAGGCAGAAGAAAAGGCTGAAAATATAGTCCAATGTGCTGAATCAAAGCTTTCAGAGGCTCATGATGAGGCAGACGAGATTGTCAATGAAGCCCGAGGAGAAGCAGAAAAACTGGTTCTTGCCGGTGAAGAGAAAATCGCCGATTCCAAACAGGAGGCGGCTGATATTATTGAAAAAGCTAATCTTGAAGTTGAAAAGATCGTTGCTGAAGACCAAATTCTAATTTCCGATACGGAGCAGGAGGCTGCAGCAATTGTTGAAAAGGCAAGATCAAAGGCAGATTCAATCGTATCAAGCGGACGGTATGAACATGAACAGTTGAATAAACAGAACGCCGAACTGGCTGATAGAATCAACACCAAAAAAGAAGAATTTGCTTCATATATAAAAACTGTTGAAAGTAACTTTGACATTATGAAAGATTGTCTTATTGATTTCAAAAAGGATTTAAATATCATGTTCCTGGAAAATGGAGATGACGAACAGAACAAATAATGATAATTTAATTGACACGTGCGAATATACAATCGCACGTGTTTTTTTATGTTATAATCAACTTATGATCAGATTGTTAGACAAAAAAACTGCAGATAAAATCGCTGCCGGCGAAGTTGTTGACAGGCCGGTTTCAATAGTAAAGGAACTGGTTGAAAACTCTATTGATGCAGGTTCCACATGGATAACTATTGAAATAAAACAAGGCGGCAAATCCTATATTCGTGTCACGGATAATGGCTTGGGAATAGCTGAAGATGATGTTGAAACCGCGTTCAAAAGGCATGCCACAAGCAAAATTTCTGATGCAAAAGATCTGGATTCTATTGTCTCTCTTGGATTTAGAGGAGAAGCCCTGGCAAGCATTTGTGCTGTATCCAGGGTAGAACTTATTTCCAAGCAGCGGGAAAAGCGTACAGGTAGAAGAATAGTAGTCGAAGGCAGTGAAATTCTTCAGAATAATCCCACAGGCTGTCCGGATGGGACTACCATTATAGTAAAAGATCTGTTTTATAATACCCCGGCAAGACGAAAGTTTCTTTCATCTGATTCTGCAGAAGCCAGACGTATTATTGATTTTGCTTCTAGAATTGCTTTATCATATCCGGATATAAGATTTAACCTGATCAATTCCACAAAGCAGGTATTTGCCACCAATGGAAAGGGTGACATACTCAGCAATATTGTAAACATTTATGGAGCTGATATAAGCAAGGCACTTATTCCTGTAAACATGTCCGAAGATAATTTCACAATAAAAGGATTTGTATCCGATCCCGGGAGCACGCTTTCCAGCAGAAATCGACAGGTCTTCTGTATAAATGGCCGTATCGTAAGCAGTCAGATAATCGATAAAGCTATTGATATGGCATATAAGGAGAGGCTTTTTGCCGGTAGATATCCAGTTGCATTTCTTTTTATTGCAATTCCACCCGATAAACTGGACGTTAATATCCATCCCACAAAGAAAGAAATCCGTTTCGACGACAATACTCTAATTGAAGATTTTGTAAAAGAAGGAATTAAACAGGCATTACTAAGCAAGGAAGCCATACCAAACCTTGAAATTTCAACATTTAAGAATGCAAAACCAGATCAGGGAATGCAAATGGATGTAAAATATGCAATTCAAGAAGCAGCTTTTGAATATAATGAACAGAGCAATAAAGTTGACATAAAAAATGTATTGACAACTCTATCATCGGAAACTGACTCATTTAAAAATGTTGAAACGGATCAGGCTGGAATCGTAATTTCTGCTGTACATCCATTCGAATTCGATGATCTGATAATAATCGGATCGGTTTTCAATACATATATTGCTGCACAGGATAAGGAAAATTTCTATTTAATTGATCAGCACGCAGCTCATGAGAGAATATTCTATGAAAGGCTAATGAAACAACATGCTACCGGAGAGAAAGCCCTTCAGGAGCTGATGTTTCCAATGAACTTCAAGGTTTCAGCTCAGGTTTCATCAATTGAGGATTCCTGGATTAACGACGTCAGGGGTATCGGATATGACATTGAATTCTTCGGAAATAATACATATATTGTAAGATCGATTCCTGCATTTATGGAAATGCAGGAGGCCGAATATTTCCTTAATGATCTATTCAATCAGTTTGATGATATACCGGATTTATCCAACAAAAGCATTCTTGAAAAGATTATCATGCGCGCATGTAAAGCTGCAGTTAAGGCAGGTGATTCTCTGGATTCAGCTGAAATCAAAGCTCTCCTCAAACAGCTTAAGGATTGTAACAATCCATATTCCTGCCCACATGGGAGACCTGTTTTCATTAAATTAAGCAATTACGAAATAGAAAAAATGTTTAAGAGAGTATAACAATGAAAAAGCCGCATATTCTTGTAGTTGCAGGCCCCACAGCTGTTGGCAAGACTGCTTTTGCAATAAAACTTGCCAATATATTTAATGGGGAAATAGTATCCTGTGACTCGATGCAGTTATATAAATACATGGATATCGGAAGCGCTAAACCCGATACCAGGGAAAGACAGATGGCCGTACATCATCTTGTGGATTTTCTGGATCCCCGGGATGATTTTTCTGTTGCGGAATATCAGAAACTTGCACTTGAAACAATAAAAGATATTATTTCCAGAGGAAAGTTACCTGTAATTTCTGGAGGTACAGGATTATATCTTAACTCTATTCTGTATGATATGAATTTTGCCGATACCCCTAAGAATGAGGAATACAGAAATAAATTAAAAGAAATTTCAGAAAGTGACAGCCCTCAGACATTGCATGAAATGCTCAGGGCTGCAGATGCCGATGCAGCAGAACTAATTCATCCTAACAACATAAAAAAGATAATAAGAGCTCTTGAAAGGCTGAAAGAAGGAGAGGCACAGATTAGCCGGTTCAGTGATATTGTGGCAGAGAATACTGATTTTGAACCAATTATGATTTGCCTTACACGGGATAGAGATGAACTGTATGAACGGATAAATGTCCGTGTTGATAAACTGCTGGATGATGGTCTGATCGATGAAGTGAAGAGGATTATGGACATGGGCCTGACTCCGGATGATATTTCTATGAAGGGAATAGGGTATAAGGAAATTTTTGATTTCCTGAGGGGAGAAATAAGTTTAGAGGAATGCGTTGAATTGATAAAGAAAAATACCAGGCATTATGCTAAAAGGCAGTTAACCTGGTTTAGAAGATATGATAAAATGGAGTGGATAAATTTATCGGAATACTTGAATGACCAAGATGCACTGGAGGAAATAAGCAGGTGGGTGAGCAGAAAACTGTAAAGCTGAACAATAGAAGTAATAAACCTGATAATATTGTAATGCGTGAACATGAAATAGTCTCAAAATGTGAAGAACTGCAAAGCCGGTTGCCATCATTTATGCGAGGCTTTTTTGCTTATCTTCGTGGTAACGTTCTTCCAATGACCAGACTATCATATCTGAACGATATAAGTTTTTTTTGCCAGTATCTTATCAGGGAAACGGATTTGACAGAAGCCAGGGATCCAAGGGATATCAAAATTAGCGATTTTAATAGAATTAAGGCAGTGGATATTAATATCTTCATTGATTACTGCAGAAGCTACAGGGTTGAAATGGAAAACGAAATCCTTGTATATGAGAACACCAATAAAACTCTGGCAAGAAAAAAGTCCTCATTATCGGTGCTGTTCAAACAGCTGTACAGAGACGAATACATCGATAAAAACATTACTGACGGATTTGATCCGATACGTGTTCCCAAAGCCGGGGAAAGGGAAATCAAGGCTCTCCAGGACGATGAAGTAATGATAATGCTGGATGCAGTAACCACCGGTGCCAATCTAACAGCTAAAGAGCATCAGTATTGGGAAAAGACAAAAAAACGCGATAAAGCAATATTGATTCTTTTTCTTACATATGGCCTCAGATTGTTTGAACTTCAGCAGTTGAATGTTTCTTCTTTTAATTTTAACAGGGGTGAATTCAAAATATACAGAAAGCGTGACAAAGAGGCAATTATGCCGATGAATGAATCCGTTACAGAAGTTTTGACTGATTATCTTGAAAATGAAAGAGCCGAGAAGGAGAAAATCAAAGAGGGGCATGAAGACGCTCTGTTCCTGTCTCTTCAGGGAGGACGAATGACCGAAAGGCAGATTAGAGAACTTGTAAAGAAATATACTTCAATCGGCCTGGCAACTTCCAGAAAAGGCGGATACAGCCCCCACAAACTCAGAGCGACAGCTGCCACAAGCCTTATTGGCCGGGGCAATTCAATTTTTGATGTGCAGGCTTTGCTTGACCATGAACAAGTTACCACCACTCAGCTCTATGCAAGCCATAAGATGAATGTCAAAAGAGAGCTTGTTAAAGACATGGAATGGGAAAAAGAGAGGAAGGAAAGAGATTAGATGAACTACACTGACAGATTATTAATTGATAAATTCGGAATATCAGAATCCATAATTAATCTTGTTAACAAATGCGAGAAAGAATTATCAGAACAGTACGGTAAACTTGACGATATAATGGCATATAATCAGTATAAAGTTCTGGCTGCTTTTCAGGAAAACGAAATATGTGACAGGCATTTTTCATGGAATACCGGATATGGTTATGATGATGCAGGCCGCGATGCAACAGAACGTGTATATGCCCATATATTCAACACAGAATCTTCACTTGTAAGGCCCATAATAGTAAACGGAACTCATGCATTGAGCCTAACTCTTATGGGAATTTTGAGACCTGGAGATCAGCTGATTTACTGTACGGGAGCCCCATATGATACTCTTGAGGAAACAATTGGAATCAGAGGACAGGGAAAAGGTTCACTTAAGGATTACGGAATTACATATGATCAGGTGGAACTTACTCCTGAAGGTCGTATTGATCTGGAAGAACTGTCAAAAAGGATTACAGCTGCCACGAGAATGGTTTCACTGCAGAGGGCAACAGGATATGGATGGAGAAAAGCCATCAGCATAGAGGAAATTGAGGAATGGGTAGCCTTTGTAAAGGGCATTAACCCTGAAATCATATGCATGGTTGACAACTGTTATGGAGAGTTTCTTCACACCAAGGAACCTACAGATGTGGGTGCCGATATTATGGCAGGGTCTTTAATTAAGAATCCCGGAGGTGGACTGGCTCTTACGGGAGGATATATTGCAGGCAGGGCTGATCTTGTGAAACTCGTCAGCTACAGGATGACCACCCCTGGAATCGGTGGAGAATGTGGTCTTACATTCGGGCAGACAAGAACCATGCTGCAGGGTCTTTTTATAGGACCAAAAACCGTCAACGGCGCAGTAAAGGGGTCAGTTTTATGTGCAAAAGTATTTGAGGAATTGGGATATGAAGTATGCCCGTCCGTTAATGACGCTCGCAGCGATATCATCCAGGCGATCAAATTAGGGTCGCCGGATGCCGTAATAGCCTTCTGCAAAGGAATACAGGCTGCAGCCCCAATTGATTCACAGGTATCTCCTGAACCATGGGATATGCCCGGATATGAAGATCCTGTAATAATGGCCGCAGGCGCTTTTGTTCAGGGTTCTTCAATAGAGCTGTCGGCTGATGCTCCTATCAGAGAACCTTATGTGGTTTATTTCCAGGGCGGCCTCACATATGAACATTCAAAGTATGGTGTTATTAGAGCACTGCATGAACTTGAAAACAGAAACCTTCTTAGATAGAAGTGATTGAGGTGATTAGATATAAGATGAAAATTGAAAAAAAAGAAATACACAGGAAACAATTCAAGAAGGTTTCACTAGTTTTTAAACTGATTATATTTGCAGTTATTCTCATTGGAATACCGCTTTATATCTGGTTCTACCAGCCGCAGCTCCTTGAAGATTTCTCCAGTATCAAGAGTATAGAATCCTGGCTGATGAAGTATAAAACAGCCGGAGGCTTTGTATACCTCGGCATGCAGGTTATACAGATTATCATCTGTATAATACCAGGTCAGGCTCTTCAATTTGCCGTCGGATATATTTATGGTTTCTGGATCGGCATTATACTTTCAATCGTCGGAGCAGTCTTGGGATCTGTCATTGTGTATTATATAGCAAGGTTTCTGGGCAAAGATGCTGTTCATATTTTTTTCGGTGAGCGCAAAGTCACCGAAATGATTGATAATATGAACAGTCGAAAGGGCCTTGTTATTACCTTTATTATTTTTCTTATTCCCGGCATACCAAAAGATATTTGCAGTTATGCAGCAGGTCTGTCAGATTTGAAACTTAAGCTCTATCTTATTGTCTCATTGATTGCCCGTATCCCCGGAATGGCCGGAAGTCTTCTGATTGGACATCAGATACATACAGAAGGGTATACAAGTGCTATCATTATTGTAGTGGTTGCTGTAGTTCTGTTCCTGCTCGGTATGATATACCGAAAACAGGTTATCAATTTTGTAGACAGGGTTTGTGATAGGCTTCTTGATATGTAAAATAAAGAACAAATTTTCGTAAATTGTGTTGACAACGAACATACATTCTGCTATATTTAATGAGAACAAATGTTCAAAAAGCAGGAAAGGGAGGTTGTCACATGAAACATAGTAATAGAAAATACAGAATAAAATCAAAGTTCAGATTTGTTACGTTTCTAGTAATAGTTATCGGTCTGTCTATGGGGATATTTGGATACATAACAGGCTTTGATATATCGACAGCTTTAACAAAGCCTTCAGATGAAATTATTATTGAAGTTGCAGCCGGTGAAACCTTGTGGAACATTGCAGATCGATACAAATCTGAAAACACAGATATAAGAGAAGCTGTATATCTGATCAGCCGAGTGAATGACATATCAGATGGCTATATTCAGGAAGGAATGATGATTAGCATTCCTGAATGTCTATAATCAATTATTTGAAAATAGAACTTGTAAATGCAAGGATACATATATCAAAGTGATTAAATAAAAACGCTTAAATCGAAAAATAGAAGGTCGTTTTTTTTAGAAATAATCGCGAAAAACCTTGAGATTACAGGGTTAGGCCTAATTAGCAAAATAGTGGCCTGACCCTGTGTATTATTTCCATATCTATTCCCAAAATTATGATTATCGGAATAGTTATCTATTTATAAATAAGGCCCTTAACCTTCTCTCCGGTCAAGGGCTCCAAGCTTTTAAGAATCATACAACATCTGTCAATAGTATGATCTCTAATGATTAGATCTGTCCAGATAACTCTGCAATATAATCACAGCGGCCTGCTTATCTATTACTTTCTTTCTTTTGGCTCTTGACATGTCCGCATCGATTAATATCCTTTCTGCCATTACCGTTGTAAGTCTTTCGTCCTGAAATTCTATTTTTATATCAGACATTCTTTTCGCATTAAGTTTGTTTTGAAGCTTTGTGCGGAATTCACGTACTTTTTCTGTCTGCAGGCTGTCTGTACCATCAAGCTTTAATGGCAGGCCTATCACAACAGTATCGCACAAGTGTTCTTT
>JAQVOT010000170.1 GCA_028702415.1 Eubacteriales bacterium | reverse complement strand
CATGCCCAAACCGGTTCTGGGTTGGAAAACGCCTCTTCAGAAACGGGAGGAATTATTGCATTTTAATGATACCATTTAGTCTTTTTTGTTTTTGACTTTCTGGTCTCACATCATTGACTAAACAACATTTTTTCATATATTTCGAGTATTTCAGGGCTGTACTTCCTTTCGGAATCATATACTGGAAGTTCCTTCATTATGTTAAGTTCTTTCCCGCCACCTAGTACGCAATCTAACAGAACGATATTCGATATTCCGCCTTTTTTGGGTACAACAAACCTGATATTTTTTGGCTCTAGTGTATACTTTCTACAGTAATAAAATATGTCAACCAACCTGGAGGGTCTATGGACCATACATAGATGTCCTCTATCCTTTAGAGCCCATGCTGCGGTTCTGATAAAATCCTCTATATCAGCTGTTGTTTCCTGTCTGGCTATCAGCATGAAACTATTATTGTTTTCGATTCCACGGCCTCTGGATACATATGGTGGATTTGATAGCACAAGATCAGCACTTCTGGACAGTTCGGGATTTTTGATTTCAAGTCCGGAAACATCAGCTTTAATGAATCCGATTCTGTCTTCAAGTTCATTAATAACTGTGCTTCTTTTCGCCATATCGATGGCCTCTTCCTGAACATCAATTCCGGTTATTCTGCAAGCTGGAAGCTTGTGACTTAGAACCAGTGGAATAATCCCATTGCCACATCCAAGATCAATTACCCTCTTTGCCCCCGGAACAATAGCTGCAGCAAAATCAGCAAGAATTATAGCATCAATTCCGAATCTAAAACTCTTATCGTTCTGTATCAGTTTCAGATTATTAAATCCGATATTTTCAATACTTTCCATGCCAATTGATCCTTCATTATTATTGTATTTTCATTAACTCCTCGGCCTCGGGTCCGCTAATATCATCATCTTTTTTGTTGTTTTTATTGCTGCCCCTTCCTATTTTTTTACCTAGTCTTTTTATTTCTTCTTTACTGTATGAATAAAAATCGGTGCCCAGCTTTTCTTCGTAATCATTTTCAGCAGAAGCCTCTTCCTGAACGGTTCTGATTTTTACAATATTCTCAAGGATGTTCACATCGGTAACCAGTCCAATTCCGTCAGGTGTTTTCACTCTTTCACCCACATTTGGCATGCCCTTCCTGAGTTCATTATATATATCATTCTCATATTTCAGACAGCACATCAGTCTGCCACAGATTCCTGAAATTTTCGTTGGGTTCAGGGACAGATTCTGAACCTTGGCCATCTTGATGGAAACGGGTTCGAAATCTCTAAGCCATGTATTGCAGCAAAGTCCTCTGCCGCAATTTCCTACCCCACCCAGCATCTTGGCCTCATCACGAACTCCAATCTGTCTCAATTCTATTCTCATTCTGAAGATTGAAGCAAGATCTTTTACCAGTTCTCTGAAATCCACTCTGCCATCTGCTGTAAAATAGAAAACAACCTTACTGTTGTCAAATGTATATTCAACATCGATAAGCTTCATTTCAAGTTCATGTTCATTTATTTTTTCCTGACAGATACGGAGAGTTTCATCTTTTTTGGCAAGATTTTCTTCATGCTTCCTGCAATCATCTTCCGTTGCAATCCTGACAATTTTTTTTAGAGGTGCAACAAGATTAGATTTCTCTACCTCTGTTTTCGCCTGACAGACTTTGCCGAATTCAAGGCCTCTTGCTGTTTCTACAATAACATTATCTCCTAATTCTGTTAATAAAGACTCGGGAGAGAAATAATACATTTTCCCCGCATCTTTAAATTTTACTCCTACAACACTTATCATAAATATCCTCCATTTATTATAATGACATCTTGAGAATCAGATTCTTCAAAGCATAGGATGCTGACATTCCTTGATGTGTCTGCTTCCTGGCTTCCTCAATAAGCTGAATTTTCTCGTAAATATCTTCAAATTTATACTGACTGGCGCCTTCTTGCTTTCCCGTAATAATGTTTATGTAAACATTCTCAATTTCATCCATTAACTGAAGCGTTTTATCCCTGTCCTTCATATATTCTTCAATATATTTGTTCATTTCATATACAGGAGCACCATCCTGCATCATCTCAATAAGATTTCTTGCCTTTTCACTGAAGTTTCTTGGCTTATCCCCTTCTATTCTGTATTTCACACAACGGCTTAAAATAGTCTGTGAAAGGTTTTCCATGTTTTCGGCAAGAAGTATCAGAATGGAGTTTCCGGGGGGTTCTTCAAGAGTTTTAAGCAGCCTGTTCTGCGCTCTCAAAGTCATTGTGTCGCTATCACTAATAACAACAATATTTCTGTCTCCAAGAGCTTTGATATTCAGTTTCTCCTGAATATCTTTAATAGCATCATCCTTCACAGACAGACCTTCTTTTTCCACATATATGATATCTTCATGATTATTGTGATCAATTTTATCGCATATATTGCACTGACCACAGTTCTCACCCAGATTTTTGGGACACAGTACACCCTTTATGAAAGATCGGGCAAACTCGACTTTATCCGTATTTCCCCTTCCTTCAAAAATGTAGGCATGGAAAATCCTGTTATCGGTAAGGGCTTTCTCGAGCCTTTCTGTTAGCCCTGAATTGTTTTTACTGCAGTTAAAATTCATTTATTCTACTGTTCCAAGCAGTTCTTTTACTCTGCCCATGATATTTTCCGCAATACTTTCTATGGTACCTGTTGCCTCAATTCCCACTATTCTATTAGGATATTTCCTTTCAAGTTCCAGGTATCCTTCATACACTTTATGGTGAAAATCATCAGAAGCAAGTTCTATCCTATCCTGTTCTCTGCCTGATATTCGTCTGTTTGCTTCTTCAGGGCTAAGCTTCAGAAGAATAGTAATATCCGGCATGCAGTCACCAACAGCGAAGCTGTTAATTATGCTTATTGAATCTCCAAGATTTCTGCCGTAACTCTGATACGCGATGCTGGAGTCAACAAATCTGTCACAAATTACAATCTTACCAGCCTCAAGAGCAGGCCTGATTACCTGGGAAACAAGTTGAGCTCGGGCAGCTGCATAAAGCAGAGCCTCTGTCATGTTATCCATTTCAGTGTTATTCCTGTCCAGAATAATTTCCCGGATTTTTTCGCTTATCTCTGTTCCGCCAGGTTCTCTTGTAAGCAGTACCTCTCTATCTGTCTTCTCAAGATTCTGTTTCAGAAGCCTTATCTGTGTGGATTTGCCACTGCCATCCCCGCCTTCAAATGTTATAAATAATCCTTTTTTCATTCTTTCTTCTTCTGCTTTCTCGCCTTTCGGCGTTTTCTCTTGCCTGGTTTCCTATTCGCAGCCCTTTCCTGTGGAGTATAGGACATGTTTACATCACTTCGGGCGGATCTTTTTGGCATTTCATCCATTAGTTTATCCACAATAAACAACAGGAATATTGCAAAAGGCAAAAGCAGGAGAAGAAGAAATATAATTTTGAGAATTGTCATTAATTGCTCCTCCGCGTACGCGATTAGTATAACATAAAAAGGAGCGACATGCCGCCCCTATACTTCAAAATATATAAACTGTCCTGTCCTGTTTCAAAAAAAATATTTGGAAATGAGTATTGGGGACGTGTCCGAAAACTCATTTTTGTGAGTTTTCGGACACGTCCCCAATACTCATTCAGGCAATGAAAAAGAGACGCGATTGCGTCTCTTTTTTTAAATAAGCGGCAACG
>JAQVOT010000169.1 GCA_028702415.1 Eubacteriales bacterium | reverse complement strand
CTATAATGGCCAGAATGAAGTCGTTGTGAGGATAAGGCAAATACAGACTTTTTGTTACACTCTTACCAAGACCTACGCCAAACAATCCACCCGATCCCAAAGCCTGCAGCCCCTGTACAATCTGATATCCGCTGGTAGCTTCAAAATCAAATGGATGGGTAAAGGTGGTAAATCGTTCCATCCAGTAACCGCCCTTTATAAGTATAAGCCCCACAATTGAAACAATCCCGATTATAATAACGCCGAAAACATAGCTCCATCTCATTCCTGCAACCAGCATCATTACCACCACAATGCCGCAGAGAGTAATGGCCGTGGACAGATTCGGCTGATTTATGATCAGCACCGCGAAAACCATCATGATAACTAAGACGGGTAATATTCCTCTTGAAATCACATCAATCTTCTTGGGATTATCTGCGAAAAACCATGAAATGAAGAATATCATTCCCATCTTGGCGATTTCTCCCGGCATTATTGTAACAGGCCCAAGCTTAATCCATCTTGTGGCATCGTTTGCTGATGTTCCCACCGGTGTAAGTACCAGAACCAAAAGCATAAAACATACCAGAAGCACTGCCAGAATCAGATTTCTGTTGTTGTACCTTCTGTAATCAACAAGTGCTCCGAAACACATCAGGCCTATCCCCAATGCTACCCAGATACCATCTCGAATCAGATAATAAAATGGATTTCCGCTTTCACTGATTGAAAAATAGTAACTGGCACTGAACACCATAACGAGTCCATAAAACGCCAGAATGAGTGTTATGGTCAACAGAAAGAAATCGACTTCCTTCAGCTGCACTATTACGTTCCCCAGAAATGAGGTTTTGTGTTTGTTCAGAGTTTCTGTGCGCATTCCTTAAAGTGATCCCCTCTCTGCTCGAAGTTATCGTACATATCCCAGCTTGCGCAGGCTGGTGACAATAGAACAACATCTCCCGGTTCTGCCATTTCATAGGCAAGTCGGACACATTCCTCCATGTCAGCGGCATTTGTTATATTTGTAAATCCTCCAGCCTCTGCGGCCTGTCTTATCTTCGGTGCTGTGGCGCCAATAAGAAGCAAAGCCTTGACCCTGCCTTCAAACGCATCAATGAAATCATCATATTCAGAGCCTTTATCATAGCCCCCTGCAATAAGTATAATATTCTCTTTCAATGCTTCTATGGCTTTAATTGCCGCATCTGTATTTGTTCCTTTAGAATCGTTAAAATAACGGACGCCATTCCTCTCACAACAGAGTTCGATTCTGTGTGCAACTCCGGAAAAACTGCGTATTGACTTGCCTATAATCTCGGGATCGATGCCGGCGAAATAGCATATGGCTGCTGCAGCCAGTGCGTTCTCCAGATTGTGACTCCCCGGGATTTTGAGTTCATCCACGCCACATATATCAACTTCATCACCCATCTCGTTTCTTATTACTATTCTGTCTGCCAATGCAAAAGCCCCAAACGCCAGTTCCTGAATTCGGCTGAAAGGGACCACTTTTGCTTTGCAGCCCTCTCTTTCTGCAAGTTCGAAGCAGGCCGGTCATCATAATTCAGCACACAGTATTGATCTTGTGTCTGGTTCATGAAAATTGCAGCTTTTGTACGTCCGTAGTTCTCCATTGTCTTGTGCCTGTCCATGTGGTCAGAAGAAAGATTGAGAATAGCAGAAATCACCGGGCGAAATTCTATAATGGTTTCAAGCTGGAAGCTGCTGGTTTCCGTAATCATCCAGGTGTCTTCCGATGCCTCCAAGGCGTCTACGGCAATGGCTCTACCTATGTTGCCGCCAACACAGACGTCTTTGCCCGCTGCCTTGAATATTTCTCCAACGAGAGTTGTAGTTGTCGTCTTGCCGTTTGTCCCTGTAATAGCGAGGAATTTTCCCCTGCAGATCCTATAGGCAAGTTCCAGTTCTCCGATTATTTCAGTTCCCTGTGCTCTTGCGTCTTCAATGAAATCCAGTCTTGGCGAAACACCGGGACTTAAAACCAGCATATCATAGATCGACATATCAGATGGTTTTTCACCGAAGAACATGGCCACACATTTTTCTTCCATTAACCGAAGGAATTCGGGTTCTATAGCGTCGGCGGGTTTGCTGTCCTGAACAGCAACAAAAGCCCCAGCATCCACAAGGGCGGTTACTGCAGCTTTTCCTGATCTTCCCATTCCAACCACAAGAATTCTCTTGTTTTTCATTTGTGTCTCCTTATATGAGTAATTTGGCCACTAAACAGCAAACCAGTGTAAATGTCCAGAATACGATCACAACCTTTATTTCGGACCACCCGCACATCTCAAAGTGATGGTGTATTGGTGCCATTTTAAAAATTCTCTTGCCGTGTGAAATCTTGAAATATGATACCTGAAGCACAACGGAAAGCGCCTCAATTACATATACAAGACCAGCCACCAGAAGCAGCAGTTCAAGTTTCAGTACTATTGCCGCGGCAACAACACCTCCCCCCAGGGCCAGTGAGCCTGTATCTCCCATGAACACCTTGGCAGGATGCTTGTTGAACACCAGAAATCCCAGGCATGCCCCTGCCAGTGCGCAAAAGAAAAATGTTTCGGAAGCCTGTCCGATGAATCCTCCGAATCGGCAGAATGCTCCTCCGAAGAATCCTGCAGCAGCAAAAAACATACATACCAGAGCCGTTACTCCGGAAGCCAGTCCATCAAGCCCGTCGGTTAGATTCACAGCATTTGTCATTGCCAGCACGGCAAAGACCACAAATATGTAATACCAGGCCCCGAAGTCAATAAACACATCCACAATCGGAATAAAAACTTCTGTTCCAAAAGATGAATAATCAGCGAAGAAAAGAGCAAATGCAATGGATATTATCAGCTGAAGACCAAACTTCTGTTTCACGGAAAGGCCTTCATTCTGCTTTTTTATTATCTTACTGTAATCGTCAATAAATCCAATAATACCGAATCCCGCAAATACCAGGAGAATCATAAGTTCATCTCCCACGGTTCCTCCAAAAAATACGGTTCCGATCATTCCCATGCAACAGGTGGCTATTATTATACTTATTCCGCCCATGCTTGGAGTTCCTGCCTTCAAATAATGGGATTTAAGTCCCTCTTCCCTGATATTCTGCCCGGCTTTTTTCCTTAGAATCGGAATCTCAACTTTCGTTCCTATAACAGAAATAATAAAGGCTATTACAAATACTATCAACATATGTATTGCATGTATATTCATCTATGTCTCCTAAATTTAATATGTCTTAAGTCTTTCTACGATTTCTTCCATCTTCATTCCTCTGGAGGCCTTCACAAGAATCATGTCTCCGGGTCTTATGTATTTCTCCATATCCTTTAGAAAATCTTCTTTTCTTTCGAAATAAACTCCCTCCGCACCTTGCGCAATGTTTCCCGCCAGTTTACCGGTAGCTATTACCAGATCCAGCCCCGCTGCCTTTGCGTGCTCTCCCACCTCCCGATGTTGGGAAGCAGTATCCTCACCCAGCTCAAACATATCCCCCAGTATTGCCACCCGCCTTTCTGCCCGGCTCCTTACAAGCACATCAATTGCGCTCTTCATGGAATCAGGATTGGCATTGTAGGTATCGTCAATAATTGTGACTTTACTGCCCTTTACAATCTTGAGCCTGCTGCCGGTAAGGCTGGCAACTGCAAGACCCCTTGCTGCAGTTTCCATGTCAACACCCATTAGCCCCCCTACTGCCATTGCAAGCCCTGCATTTATGGCATTATGTACAGATCGGAAGAGCACA
>JAQVOT010000008.1 GCA_028702415.1 Eubacteriales bacterium | reverse complement strand
CCTCCTAAACAATATGTTGCCGAATTAGGTGCGGGAGCTTCCCGGACCCGCGGGGAGGATATTGAGGCGGAGTCTGATTTTGCGAAACTGGATGCTTCGGAACGCCGTAAGCTCCAGAAGGAGAAGGAAGCCCGGGAGAGAAGAACCGCCCGAAAGAAAGATATGCTGGAACAGTCCATTGCAGGACTTGAAGCGGACATAGCGGAAATTGAAGAAAAAATGTGTCAGAAAGCGGTTATGGCAGATCATCAGAAGCTGGTCGAACTGGCTGAGAGACTGGAATCTTGCAGAGCCCAGCTGGAAAAAAACTATGAGGAATGGCTTGTATTACAGGATTGATTTGGTTATAATAATCCGTGATACACAGAAAATCAGTTGGAGGTTTATTAATATGGTATTTGATAAGATAAAAGAATTTGTTGTAGAACAGTTAGGCATAAGCGAAGATGAAATTCAACTTGAGAAAAATCTCATGAAGGATCTGGAGGCAGATTCTCTGGATGCGGTTGAAATCATCATGGCAATCGAGGATGAATTTGACATTGAGATTCCGGATGAAGATGCCGAAAAGTTCCAGACTATAAGCGATATAGTTAATTATGTGGAGAAGGCTATTCAGTAGCCAGGTGATGTCTTTATGAAAGATCACACAAAAATTTCAAACGCGGTAATTAAGAGGTTACCTCGTTATAGAAGATATTTGAACGAACTTAGGAAGAAGGGCATTGACAAGATATCTTCAAACGAGTTCTCTGAACTCACAGGATATACCGCATCTCAGATAAGACAGGATCTCAATAACTTTGGCGGATTCGGTCAGCAGGGTTACGGATACAGCGTTGAAGGTCTGTACAATGAAATAAGTGCTATTCTTGGCCTGGACAAAGACTACAGGATGGTAGTTGTGGGCGCAGGAAATCTGGGGCTGGCAGTTGTAAACCACACTTATTACTACAAGACGGGTTTTGTTGTTAAAGGCATCTTTGAGGTCAAAAAAGATCTTATCGGCAAGAAGATAAACGGTATCGAGATCATGGACTATGAGAACATTGTCGCCTTCGTTGAGGACAATAACATCGATATCGGTATTATATGTACCACAAAGGATGCTGCTCAGGAGGCGGCGGACAAGCTTTGCTTCGCAGGAGTAACCGGTCTTTGGAACTTCGCCCCGATAGATATCGAAACACCATCTCATGTTGCGGTTGAGAATGTGCATATTACAGACAGCTTGCATTCACTGGCTTACCACATGAGTAAAAATGCAGATGAAAAGAAATAAACAAAAACCGTTTCCATGGGAAACGGTTATTTGTTATATTCTGTATCTTATTCGATTCTTAGCCCTCTACCGGAGCGTCAACCGGGCAAGCGCCAGCGCAAGCGCCACAGTCTATGCACTTGTCAGCGTCGATTGTATACTTATCGTCGCCAGCAATGATGGCTTCTACAGGACATTCTTCCATGCAAGCGCCACAAGCGATGCAGTCGTCATTAATTACGTATGCCATTAGCGTACCTCCTTTAATATTTTTAGTAAACGATAAGCAGATTATAACATCAGGTATATGGGAATTCAATATGAAAGTATTTTCTTTATCAGGCAAAAGCGGAACGGGAAAATCATTCCAGGCTGTTAACCTTTGCAAGCAAAGGAACATTCAAGGAATCATAGATGACGGATTGTTTATCTGCCGGAACAAGGTTGTTGCCGGAATTTCAGCTAAACGTCAGCCTACGAAGATTACAGCCATAAAAACAGCTCTTTTTTTTGAAGACGAACACTGCAAGGAAGTGCGGGAGGCCATATCCAGGACAGACCTAAAATCTATTCTGGTTATCGGAACGTCCGATGAGATGGTGGATAAGATCATCGCCCGTCTGGAACTTCCCGAGCCTCAGGAAAGAATATATATAGAAGACATTACCTCAGATGAGGAACGGGTAACGGCAACCAAATACAGGAACGAGCTGGGCCAGCACGTTATACCGGCGCCGACATTCCAGATAAAAAGACAGTTCTCCGGCTATTTCATGTCCCCTATGAGAATTTTCAGGGACATAGGAAGTCTTTATCCTTGGCGTGATGTTTCGGAGAAGTCGGTTGTTCGCCCGTCTTACAGTTATCTTGGGAGATATAATATTTCTGAAAAGGTTCTGGCTGATATAGTTGACTGTATTCAGGAGGAGAGCAGTACCGTTTACGAGGTTATTAAGGTTATCGTAACCCAGCAGCAGGAAGTCGCCAGTGAGGGAATAGGAATCTACGTCGCAGCCAATTTCAAGTACGGGGAGAACCTTCCGAAGGCCGCAGAAAAATTTCAAAGGGACATCGCCAATAAAATCGAAGATATGACGGCGTTTTACGTTTTCAGGGTAGACCTGGACATCAGAAATGTGATATAGAAAAAAGTATGGCAAAAAAAATAATATTTAATAACATAGAAGATTTTAATCCCGATCAGATATTTGATTGCGGCCAGTGTTTCCGCTGGGAGAAAATGAGTTTTGGGGACGTGTCCCGCGACTCATTTATTATGAGTCGCGGGACACGTCCCCAAAACTCATTTCGTAATCGTCCCCAAAACTCACAAGAACCCCAAAAATCATTCTGGCAGGGGGTTGTGGGAAGGGGCATCGCTTCGGTAAATTACGATGAGTCCAAGGGCAGGCTGACTGTATATGACAGTATGCTGGAAACAGGCGGTCGCACCGTTTTCCAGGCCCGAAAATTCTGGCGGCATTATTTCGATCTGGACAGAGACTACGGGCAAATCAAGAAAAAGCTGTCCCGCGGCGACGAGGTCATGCAGGCGGCGATTAAACAGGGGGGCGGAATCCGGATTCTGAATCAGGACCCTTGGGAAACCCTGGTTTCTTTTATTATTTCCCAGAACAACAATATCCCCAGGATAAAAAAATGTATAAGTTCTCTGAGTCGAATCCTTGGCAACAGGGTGGGTTTTCTGGCTGATGGGACAGAAGCGTTTTCCATTCCGGAAGCTGAAGTTCTCGCAAAAGCAAGCCTGGCGGATCTGGCAGAGTGCAGGCTCGGGTACAGGGATAAGTATCTGATTGAAGCGGCAAAGCAGTATATTGAATGGGGAAAAGAAGAAATGCGAAACAGGGATTTAACCGATTTTGCAGGAGTGGGCCCCAAAGTTGCAAACTGCGTATCCCTGTTCTGCCTCCAGAGGGCGGACAGCTTTCCAGTAGATGTCTGGATGCGCAGGGTCATGCACGAACTGTACGGACTTGAGGAAAATGACATGAAAGGAATGTCTGATTTTGCGAGAAAACACTTCGCCCCATACGGAGGAATTGCCCAGCAGTATCTTTTTTATTTTATTACGCATAAGGGTGTTGACAAACAGAAGCAATAGCGTTAAATTATACGTAGCACTCAAACAGATAGAGTGCTAACAATAAAAAAAGGACGGGTTTGATACTCGCAGATAAACCGATGTGCAGGTATTAAATTGAAAAGGAGATGAAGAAATGAGTTATGGAATTAAGCCGTTAGGCAGCAAAGTGGTAATCAAGGAAATGGTTCCGGAAGAAAAGACTTCAAGCGGTATCGTTCTGGTTGCAAGTGCACAGGAAAAACCTCAGATGGCAGAAGTTCTGGCAGTTGGTCCAGGGACCGATGAAGTAAAGATGGAACTGGAAGTTGGAGACAAGGTTATCTTCAGCAAGTATGCCGGAACTGAAGTGAAGTTTAACGGCGAGGAAGTAATGATTATGGACCAGAGAGATATTCTGGCCGTAGTTAAATAAAAGGAGGTATTTTAAATGGCTAAAGAATTACATTATGGTGAAGAGGCCAGAAGAGCGCTGCAGGCCGGCGTTGACAAACTGGCAGACACGGTTAAAATCACGCTGGGTCCAAAGGGAAGAAATGTTCTTCTGGCGAAGACTTTCGGATCCCCGGTTATTACAAATGACGGCGTAACGATCGCAAAAGAAATCGAGCTGGAGGATTCCGTGAAAAACATGGGTGCAAAGCTGGTTAAGGAAGTTGCAACTAAAACTAACGATGTTGCAGGTGATTGAACTACAACAGCTACACTGCTGGCTCAGGTTATTATCCGAGAAGGATTAAAGAACGTTGCAGCAGGTGCAAATCCAATGGTGCTGAAGAAAGGAATCTCAGGCGCCGTAAACGTGGCAGTTGAGGGAATCGAGAAGCTCGCAAAGGCAGTAAAGACAACCGAAGACATCGCTCAGGTTGCATCGGTTTCAGCTGCTGATGAAGAAATAGGCAATCTGATTGCAGAGGCAATGGATAAGGTTGGCAAGGAAGGCGTTATAACAGTTGAAGAGTCCAAAACCATGGGCACTACACTGGACATTGTTGAAGGTATGCAGTTTGACAGAGGATACTTCTCACCGTACATGGTAAATGATACTGAGAAGATGGAAGCCGTTTCAGAAAATCCTTACATTCTTATTACCGACAAGAAGATCTCAAACATTCAGGATCTGCTTCCTATTCTGGAACAGGTTGTACAGTCGGGTGGCAAGCTCTTCATCATCTGTGATGATCTGGAAGGCGAAGCCCTGGCAACACTGGTCGTTAACAAGCTGAAGGGCGTAATCGACTGCGTTGCTGTTAAAGCCCCTGGATTTGGTGAAAGAAGAAAAGCAATGCTGCAGGACATCGCAGTTCTCACAGGTGCTACAGTAATTTCCGAAGATCTGGGATATGAACTCAAGGAAACTACACTGGACATGCTGGGAAGAGCAGCTACAGTTAAGGTTGATAAAGAAAATACCGTTATCGTTGGTGGCGGCGGATCAAACAAGGACATCAATGATAGAATCTCAGCAATCAAGGCTCAGATTGAACAGTGCACTTCAGATTTCGATAGAGAGAAGACTCAGGAAAGACTTGCTAAGATGGCAGGCGGCGTAGCAGTAATCAAGGTTGGAGCTGCTACAGAGACAGAACTGAAGGAAAGAAAGCTCAGAATCGAAGATGCTCTCAACTCCACAAAGGCAGCAGTTGAAGAAGGTATCGTTTCAGGCGGCGGTGTCGCTCTGGTGAACACAATTCCTGCAGTTATGAAGTACGTTGACACGCTGGAAGGCGATGAGAAGACCGGTGGACAGATTATAGTAAGAGCTCTGGAAGAACCGGTAAGACAGATTGCCGAAAACGCCGGTTTCGAAGGAAGCGTAGTCGTTGCCCAGGTAAAATCGAGCAAGAAGGGCGTTGGCTTCAATGCAGCTACAGCTGACTACGTTGACATGATCAAGGCCGGTATCGTTGACCCTGCCAAGGTTACTCGTTCAGCTCTACAGAACGCAGCCTCAGCATCAGCAATGCTGCTGACAACAGAAGCAGGCGTAACTGACATCAAAGAAGATGCTCCTATGATGCCACCAATGGGCGGCGGAATGGGCGGCGGAATGCCGGGCATGATGTAAGCTGGATAAAAGATCATGTGTTTTGAACTAAGATAATGCGGTTTGACCTAAACCGAAATTGTGAAGGCCCCCCTGCGGGGTCTTCTTTATTTTGTCGGGAGGGCAGCTGCCACCGAAAATCCGTTGACTGGGGCTGTGGCATTTGTTAATATGAACAGTGTTCATAAAGCGTGAGGTCGGGGTTAGGCCTGCTTTTGCGAAAGGGAGGAAAAATTGCCGAAGATTATTGAGAATCTGCAATCAAAGATTCTAGATGAAGCAATGAAAATCATAGTAGAAAAGGGCATGGAGCAGCTTAGTATCAGAAGCCTGGCTACCGCACTGAATATTGCCCATTCAACTGTGTACAACTATTACGATAGCAAGGCCCAGATAATCGAGGCGCTACTGAAAAGAAACTGGGGAGATGCACTTACCAGAATCGATGAAATATGCCAAGAGGGCAGCGAGACCGGGGAAGCTCTGACGGCAATTATCGAAGAGCTCAGGAAGAGCGTCAGACCCCTTTTGCAACAGCACATTTCTACGGTAACAAGCCGAAAGGTCAGACCGCGGTTTGATGTAAATGCGACAGTAATCGTTCCACTTGAAAAAAGAGTAAAAATAATACTGGCGGGAAACGGCAAGACGGAAACAGAGGCGGAGGCCATGGCGAGGGTTCTGACGAAACTGATTATCACCTGCGTGTATTATACAGATATTGAACCAATAGAAATTATTGAAACCATGAAGAAGTTATAGAGGCAGAGGCAAAAAATGCGTCACGGAAATCGAAGCAAAAACAAGGAAATCCCGGAATTACAGAACCCGGAAAACCTGAACGATGAAACACAGGTAAAAAAAGCAAAGGACAAAACGGGGTGGATCATGGCTATCTACCTCTTCGGCCTTTTTATTGGCGCACTCAGTACGGGAAGTATTACGCCGGTAAGAACCATAATCCAGAACTCCTTCCAAGTTGGCGACCAGCTTGGAATCTGGATGATTACAATTTTCACTCTATGCTATGCGGCAATTATTCCTGTATCAGGAAAACTGGCGGACAGATTGGGCAGAAAGATCGTATTCATCGTAAGCATTCTGCTGTTTGGTGTGGGATCTTTAATAAGCGGAATTTCCATGGGATTTGACAGTTTCACTCTGTTCCTTGTTGGGCGTGCAGTTCAGGCTATAGGCGCCGGCGGCATCATGCCCATAGCCACAGCAGAATTCGGAACGAGCTTCCCTGAAGAGAAGAGAGGGGTGGCTCTGGGTATGGTAGGCGGTGTTTACGGAATCGCCAACGTGCTGGGAGCTACATTCGGGAGTGCCATTCTGGACATATTCGGAGTGGATCAGTGGCAGTGGATATTCCTGATTAATATTCCTCTTTGCGCACTTATTATTATCGGCGGAATCGCCGTTATTCCAAATCATAAGAGCGAGATGGTTTACAGAATTGACAAGATCGGCACACTGCTGATGACAATAATAATTCTGTCACTGTTATATGGCCTTAAGAATGTTGACTTCTTTGATTTTCTGGCATCCCTAACACATATGGATGTTTGGCCTTTCCTAGCTTTTTCATTAATACTTATCCCGGTGTTTGCATTTGTGGAAAAGAGAGCAGAAGATCCGATTTTCCATATCGAATACATAAAAAACAGCCAGATCATGGTTACCTTAGGAATGGGGCTTCTAGCCGGATGCTCACTGATGGGAATGATATTCATTCCCCAGTTCGCAGAGAACTGCATGAAGATCCCCGCCGGTAGCGGTGGCTACTTCGTAATAATCCTCGGTCTCATGGCCGGTGCCGTTTCGCCAATCAGCGGCAAGCTCATAGACAGATTCGGTTCCAAACCGGTTCTGGGAGCGGGTTTTATGGTATCAATTATCGGGTCTTTATATCTGGCCTTTGTAACCATTAATTACATTAACATATTCAACGTGGTTGCATGCCTGCTGTTAATCGGCCTGGGACTTGGTGTTATTATGGGAACGCCTCTCAACTATATGATGCTGCGTCACACAAAAGACGAAGACAGCAACTCGGCCCTGGCAACACTTTCACTGATACGTTCAATCGGCACCGCCATTGCTCCGGCAATCATGGTTGGCTTCATCGCTCAGGCAGGAGCAAGCATGCAGGACGAGCTCATGAAGGAAATGCCGGATATTCCGGAAGTTCCAAAAATGGAGCAGCAGATCAAGCTGCAGTCAATTCTTGACCAGCTTAAGGACGACGAGGATTTTCAGGAGAGAATGGGGGACATTGATCTTGACTCCATGCTGAACATGGATATGGATATGGACATCGACATGAGCTCCGCCAACAAGGATTTTGAACTGCCGGACAGTCTTCTTCGGGAGCTGCGTGATTCCGACGTTACAAACATCACGGTGGCCAGCAAGGATATGGCAAAGTACATGTTCAGCCAGTTTACGCCGGATGTTATCATCGATATTCAGGGAGGAATCAATGAGGGGATTGATGGAATAGGCGAAGGTATCGGCGGAATTGATTCCGGGGTTGCCGGTATCCAGGACGGGATTTCGGAAATCAGTAGCGGCCAGGACGGCATTCGCAAAGGCATAAGCGGAATTTCACAGGGCATCGTCGGCATGGATCAGGGTATTGCTCAGATTAAAGAGGATATAAGTAATGCAAAAGCAGACGTAGCTCAGATGGAAAAGGATAAGGCTCAGATGGAAGGTCTCATACCTATGGCTCAGATGTTTGTCAGGCAGAAGCAGGCAGCATTTGACCTTGTGAAAGCGAGCTATGATGATACTACTGATGAATATAAAAATGCTGAAAGCGAGTTAAATGCTGCTGAGAAGGCCCTGAAGGACATGCAGGGCGGTATTGCCGGCATCCAGCAGGGAATTGATGGAGCAAAGCAGGGTATCGCGGGCATGAATCAGGGGCTTTCCGCGCTAACAGCCAAGCAGAACAAGGCCATAAATGACCGGACAAACATGGAGTCTGCCGTAAAGGAAATGGAAGCTGCCAAGAAAGAAATGTATGACGCAATCAATGAGATGAAGTCCAAGCAGCAGCTGATGATAGAGGCCAAGAATCTCATGATCAGCATGAGGGATGACATACCGGGATTGTTCCAAGATGTTGAGGCGAAGTATCTGTATGAAATCGATAAGCGGTCAGGTGATATTGAAGCGGTTTATCAGGCAACTCTGAATAGGGGATTCAAAAACATGTTCATCTGCGTAGCCGTGTTCAATCTGATCGGACTGTTTTTGCTGATGATATACAGAGACGATAGAAGAAAAAACCAAGACGAGAGCTATGGCGAGAACCAAAATGGTAATAAAGACGAATAAATGAGGGGGATCTATTTGACACATTGCTTACGGGAGGTATACAATACTGGATATAAAGAGTCAAGATAAGAAAAGAGAGCAGTAAAAGGGATTAACAAAAGGGAGCAATGCAAGGATATGAGACAATATACAGTAAGCGGAATGGGCTGTGCCGCCTGCCAGGCAAGTGTGGAAAAGGCAGTAAGGGAAGTTGAAGGAGTCACGGAAGTGGCCGTGAGTCTTCTCACAAATTCAATGGGAGTTGAAGGAAGGGCAGATCCACGGAAAGTAATAGAAGCCGTGGAGAAGGCCGGCTACGGTGCTTCCATCAAAGGGGGCAGTGCTGAGGGCAGCCAACAGACAGCAAGGGCTGAAGGCGAGACAGGAGGGAATCTCTCCGCCGCTTTGGAGGATCACGAAACCCCGGCTCTGAAAAAAAGGCTGATCACATCGGTGGGATTTCTGATTCCCCTCATGTACATCTCCATGGGGCACACCATGTGGGGATTTCCAATGCCGGAATTTCTCATGGAGAATCATATGGCCCTGGGAATCATACAGATGGTTCTGGCGGCAATAATAATGGCAATCAACGGAAAGTTTTTCACCGGCGGCTTCGGCAGCCTGCTGCGCGGAGCACCGAATATGGATACCCTGGTTGCCATGGGATCCTTTGCTTCATTTGCTTGGAGCGTCGTTGTGCTTTTCACAACCGGGAACATGCACAATTTCTATTTTGAAGCCGCTGCCATGATAGTCACACTGATTACCGTGGGCAAAATGCTGGAGGCAATGAGCAAGGGCAGAACCACAAGCGCACTGAAAAGTCTCATGAATCTGGCACCACAGACTGCCACCATCATAATCGACGGCAAAGAAAAGGAAGTGGGAATAGACGAAGTAAAGAGAGGAAATCTCTTCGTAGTTCGACCGGGAGAAAGCATTCCCGTTGACGGAATAATTCTGGAGGGGGATTCGGCGGTAGACGAGTCGGCTCTCAGCGGAGAAAGCATTCCCGTTGACAAGACTGTGGGTGATGTAATATCCGCGGCGACGATAAACCGCTCTGGATTCATACAGGCCCGGGCAACCAGGGTTGGTGAAGATACCACTCTGGCGCAGATAATTCAAATGGTCAGCGATGCGGCTGCCACCAAGGCACCTATCGCAAAAGCAGCCGACAAGGTCTCGGGAATTTTCGTGCCCGCTGTACTTTTTGTTGCTCTCTTGACAATGGTAGTCTGGCTGATAATCGGAGCCGACTTCAGTTATTCTCTGACAAGAGCGGTAGCGGTGCTGGTAATAAGCTGCCCATGCGCCCTTGGCCTGGCCACGCCTGTTTCCATTATGGTAGGAAACGGAGTGGGAGCCAAGAACGGAATTCTGTTCAAGACGGCCCAGGCCCTGGAGATAGCGGGGAAAAGCGAAATCATGGTGCTGGATAAGACGGGTACCATAACGAAGGGGGAGCCGGAGCTTACGGACATTCTGCCTTCCGAAGGAATTGAGGAAGAGGAACTGCTTGCCTTGGCGGCGGCACTGGAGAAGCGGAGCGAGCATCCTCTAGCAAAAGCAATCCTCACCGCGGCTGAAGCCCGGGGGATGATAATTCCGGAGGTTTCGGACTTCAGTGCGGTACCGGGAAAGGGACTGACGGCCAAAGTAGCGCATGATGCAGTTGCAGGAGACGAGAAGTTTCTCATGGCCGGCGGAAATCTGGAGTTCATAAGCGAGGCGGTTTCGGTCAGCCATGAAATGAAAAAAGCGGCGGAGAATCTGGCACAGGACGGCAAGACTTGTTTGTATTTTGCAAAAGCAGACAGGCTGCTGGGCCTAATCGCTGTGGCGGATACGATCAAAGAAGACAGTCCGGAGGCGATAAAGCGGCTTAAAGATATGGGCTTTTATGTGGTCATGCTCACGGGAGACAACCGGCAGACTGCCCAGGCAATGGGCGAACAGGCAGGCGTAGATGAGGTTATCGCCCAGGTAAAACCTGAGGGCAAGGAAGCGGTGATTCGGGAACTCCAGAGGCGGGGCGCGGCTAGGGCCAATGGAGAAGACGAGGCTAACACCCGTGTTGTAATGGTAGGAGACGGTATCAATGATGCACCTGCCCTGACAAAGGCGGATACAGGGATAGCTATCGGAGCCGGCACAGATGTTGCCATAGATGCGGCGGATGTGGTCCTCATGAACAGCAGGCTCAGCGATGTTGTTACGGCCATCAGGCTCAGCCGGGCAACAGTGAGAAACATACACCAGAATCTTTTCTGGGCCTTCATCTACAATCTGATCCTGATACCCCTGGCGGCGGGAGCATATATCGGTATTCTCGGATGGACACTGAACCCCATGATTGCAGCGGCGGCAATGAGCATTTCCAGCTTTTGCGTTGTCATGAACTCCCTGAGGCTCAACAGATTCAGGTAAACATAACTGGCAAAGGCCAGGACAAAGTATTATAATGAAACGGAATAACGCGTAAAGAAAAATGCAGAAAAGGAAGCTACAAAGAAAACATTTGGCTTAATAGAATATGACAGAAAAAACGAAAAACAAAGCAATCGCGAAACCCCTCCTCGCGATTATTGGAGTTAATTTCCTTTGGGGTTTCGATTTTATTGCCATTGAATACATGATGGACTACATGTCACCGGCAATATTCACCCTGCTCAGACTTATAATCGGAAGCATCATCCTCACGGTTTGCTGTTTCATATTCAAAAAAGGAATCCATATCAATAAGAAAGATATGCCCCGGGTATTCATTTCAGGAGCGGTTGGCATGGCCATATATTTTACCGTGGAAAATCTGGGAACCGGGCTTACCGGTGCGGCATTTTCTTCACTGATCATGGCCACTGTACCGGTCTTCGGGATGATCGGAGACAGGATATTTTTCGGGAACAGAATTACGCCTCTTAAGATCCTTTGCATTGCGATTTCCATACTGGGTGTATACCTGCTGGTTTCAGGAGAACCGATGGGCATCAACGTGCTGGGCACGGTGGCGATGTTTGTTGCGGCAATCGTCTGGACCTTCTATATCGTGTACGTGAAACCATTGTATGAGAAACTGGATCTTCTGACTTTGCTTACGGGGCTGTTTCTCTCCGGATTGATTGTGGAACTGCCGATTGCAGCCATAAGTCAGGCCATAACCCACGCAGCGATTGAATTTACACCCGCGGGTATACTGATTACAATCGCGACGGCTATCGTCTGCATCATAATAGGAGAATTCGGATATATCTATGCGGTAGGAAGATTGTCCACAACGCTTGTATCCGCATTCGAGAATGTACTGCCCCTTACAACTGTAATCTTTTCACTGATTATATTCGGCACCATGCTGACTGGAAGTCAGATCGCGGGAGGCCTTCTCATAATGGCCGCTGTTACCGCCATCGCACTTATTGAAAAGTACAGTAAATAGTATATGCAAAAGCAGACATACTGTGCTATACTTCTTTTCATAATTTTGTAAATAAAGTATTTAAATATAGATGGAGGTAATCGATATGGATCCAAACAAAAGACCGGAAACAATGGAAAGAATTACAAGCCCTGAGCTGGCACAGGCGTTCATCGACGAACAGCTGGCGGCGCTCAAAAAACAGATTGGCCAAGAGAAGGTTTTGCTTGCCCTGTCAGGTGGCGTTGACTCATCAGTGGTTGCTGCACTATTGATCAAGGCAATCGGTGATCAGCTGGTATGCGTTCATGTTAATCATGGTCTGCTTCGAAAGGGAGAACCTGAAATGGTTGTCAAAGTATTCAGAGAAGAACTGGGTGCCAACCTGGTTTATGTTGATGCGGTAGACAGATTCCTTGATAAACTCGCAGGTGTTGATGACCCTGAAACGAAGAGAAAAATCATAGGCAAGGAATTTATAGATGTATTTGCAGAGGAAGCAGGGAAGCTGGACGGGATCAAGTTCCTGGGACAGGGAACAATTTATCCTGACATTTTGGAATCAGATGGGGTTAAAGCACACCACAACGTAGGTGGACTTCCGGAAGATCTGCAGTTTGAACTGGTAGAACCTGTTAAACTTCTTTACAAGGACGAAGTGAGAGTTGTGGGAAAGCAGCTGGGACTTCCTGACAGCATGGTTTACAGACAGCCATTCCCGGGGCCGGGCCTGGGAGTAAGATGCGTTGGTGCAATTACAGCTGACAGACTTGAGGCGGTAAGAGAAGCAGATGCCATCGTGAGAGAGGAAATCGACAAGATGAATCCTGCACCATGGCAGTACTTCGTAGCGATCCCTGATTTTAAATCAACAGGAATCAAGGATGACAAGAGATACATGGGATGGGCGGCAGTTATCAGAGCAGTCAACACAGTTGATGCCGTAACCGCCGAATCCGTTGAACTCCCTTGGGACATGCTCTGCAGAATCCGCGACCGCATAATCGCAGAGGTTCCCGGAATTAACAGAGTCCTCTGGGACATCAGCGATAAACCTACATCCACGATTGAATGGGAATAAAAAGAAAAATCCCTAAACCCATTGAAAACACTGGGTTCTGCTAAGTGAGAATTGCCCTTTGGCAACACTTTGGCAACAAAAGCATAATCATAACAAAAAAGCTATGCAACATAGAATAGTTGGATAGCTTTTTTTAATGCTCTTATTTGGAAGTTTCGCTGTGGGAAATGAAGCCGGATGAATTATACCTCCAGGAATCATACTCGGTCTGAGATATTTCTCCTTTTCTTAGCTGATCGCACCTTCTGGCCCAGTCATATAAATTGAGGAGAAGACCATCATCAGGCTTTGTAGGATCAGTGAGTATACATATTGAGCCTTCATCTCGTATGGTAAGCGTGATGCCATGACTGTCTTCCAGCGAAAACAGTGTCTGCATTATGCCGTCCATGCAGCTTGTGTTAGGGACATCCAGTGCTGTAGGTGAAACACTGAATATCTCTGCGAGTTTATTAACGGTCTCAGCCTTAGGTGTTCTAGTTCCGGATTCATATTGAGCAATACGGATGTCAGCAGCTTTTTCAGGATAGCCAAGCTGTATCCCCAATGCCTTTTGGGTTATTCCTTTCATAGTACGGAAATAACGGATTCGTTCGCCAATAGCCATAATTATTACTCCTATCTGATATACCCATCATATATGTCTATGGTTATTTATATAATGAGTATAACAGAAATGTTTAGGATAGTAAAGATATTAAACAAAAAAGTTTAAGAAATTCTAAAATAATGCTTGACTTAAACAAAAATGTTTAGTATTATCCTACTTAAACAAATAAGTTTAGTATATTGTGAGAGGAGGTGAAAAGGATGAACACCGCAAATAAAGATGAAAAATTAATGATGACTGCAGATGAAGTAGCAGAAGAGCTGGGAATCTCAAAGGCGTATGCATATAAAGTAATGCAGGGGCTTAACAAGGAACTGAGAGAAATGGGATATCTGACTATTTCAGGCAAAGTCAACGCAAGGTATTTCAAGAAGAAGTTCTGTTACAAGGCAGAAAAAGGAGAGGAGGATTAAAGATGTCAGTTTATAAGGATGAAAACACAGGGACATGGCGTGTCGTATTCCGGTACAAAGACTGGAATGGTGAAAACAAACAGACACAGAAAAGAGGTTTCCAGACAAAACGGGAAGCAATCAAATGGGAGTGTGAGCAGAAAGCAATTGTAAATGTAGACCTCAACATGAAATTTGGATCATTTGTAGATCTCTACTATGAGGATATGAAATCGAGAATAAGGCTAAGCACCTTGAAAAACAAGGAGCAGCTTATCAGTAAGAAGATACTGCCGTATTTTAAGAACAGAAAAATCAATTCAATCACACCACGAGACATAGTCAAGTGGCAGAACGTGATGATGGATTACAGAAACGAAGATGGAAAGCCTTACACTCCAACTTATCTGAAAACAATCAACAATCAGATAAGTGCTATCTTCAATCATGCAGTGAACTTTTATGGTTTGAAAGAAAATCCGGTGAGAAAGGCCGGTTCAATGGGAAAGAAAGAAGCAGACGAAATGCTTTTCTGGACAACTGAAGAATACGAAAAATTTGCAGAGGAGGTAATGGATAATCCGCGGACATATTATGCCTTTGAACTTCTGTACTGGTGCGGAATACGTGAAGGCGAGCTGCTTGCGCTTACTCCAAAGGATTTTGATTTTGAACACAACAAGCTTTCAATAACCAAATCGTACCAGAGAATAGAAGGCCAGGATATCATAACGCCGCCAAAGACACAGAAAGGAATCAGAGTCATTGATATGCCGGAGTTTCTTGCCGGAGAGATGCAGGATTATATGA
>JAQVOT010000168.1 GCA_028702415.1 Eubacteriales bacterium | reverse complement strand
AAAATGGGACTTGTCGGGATCCTCGACGTTCGTTCCACAAAGGTCGGATTCCAGCGTAAGTCAATCCGGTATTTGTTATCAGGAATAGAATTTACTTTATCAATAGTATAACCTGTTGTTCTTCCTGATTTGTGATAAACTGTTAGCATTTGCCCGCATAACGTTTTATCAATAGGGATAGAACTTTCACTTCTGACAATCAATGCGCTTTCTTTTGGATTTCCGGAAATATCCCCGATGACCTTTATTAATTTCAAACGCCATCCGCGATCAAGATTTACGCCGAAATGTTTTGTTGTAAATAGAGTACCATCATAAAGCAAAAGACTTAACGCACCTTTCGACATAATTCCCAGACGTCCATTCAACTGGAGGTCATTCAATTTGAACTCTCTGCCATCCTGAGTTACGGCAACTGATATGTTTTGACCCGTTTTTGTCTCCAAGAATACTCCGCAACCGCTTGAAGTTTCCTTTTCTATTTTCACGCTACTTAGCACGGAATTTTGTTCAGGATTATACGGTTCATAAATATGTACAAAAGTGCTTTCAAGCAATCGGCTCTGCGCGATTCTCGATTCGATTATAAAATTCATGGCATCTTTCAGGGCAATTACCTTTGGAAATCTGCCCAATCGATAATTCTTAGGTCCGGTCATAGAGGGCCATGGCCCTCTTGCGCTGAGAATCTCGGCATTCCCAGTGAGACTGCCAAATGATTTTCCCCATACGCGTAATTTCACATCATGAAGTATTCTTTTCCATGGAGTGTAGCTTTCTCTATCAATAGTGTTCACCGGTTCGAATTGCGACGGCTGAATCAGCCAGTCTATCTGCCATACTTCCTTCGGCATATCCCAGCGACTGGGTTTGTTCAAAAAACTGAGGGCAATATCGCGCTCCTGCACTAACTTCATATATTCTGCGACAGTAGCCTTTCCTGTTTCTTTAGGTGGGCCAAGAGATCCTAAAGCATTTTTTGAGGGAGCATGCATATACATATCATGCCTAGTTCCACCTTGCAGCCAAAAGACATCTAGTGCCAATGCCCTCCCATCAGCCAATGTCAATGTCATGAGCTTGCGGTTGAAATGATTTGTTTTTCCTATCGAACCTCCGGCTTCAACAAACTGAATGGGACACGAAGATAAAAAACGAAAAAACATAGGCTGTTCAACGGAACAATTATCAATTAGCGCCGTGCAATGTGTCTGTGGCTGTTTGGAATACATCTTTCTCCATGACTCATGGTAATCCTTTGGGTCGGGTATTGGAAGCAAATCAAAATGATATTGTGACTTTTCCTCTTTCCAAGGCGACTGGTTCAGATCTGCGGACACCACTGCATATCCGATGTCGGGAAGAAGATTTATGCCTTCATAGAAAAGCTGGAGATTAAGCTTTCCCAAATGAGTATGAGATGTTAAGGATTGAAAATCCAGTATAGTTTCAAGACGACTTCCTGGCTTCCCAGCCCGCAGACAGGCTATCCCATAATCCGGGAAGCAGTTCGAATGCTCATGCTCGGCATAATTGATTTTTCCCGGCAGAGGAGGGGGATGTAAATTCCCCCTTCCAGAATTCAGTGAACAAAAAAAGGCACCATGCTCATCTCCATGCATGCTTTCAACATTATATAGTGTTCGAATCGGGAATTCACCAACTTGGCGAATACGTTGAATAAAGGGATATTTTTCTTCAAGGTCAACACCAGTAAGGTATTTTATGATCCAGCTGCCTTCAATCAGGGGCTGCATCATGGTTGCATAGTTAAAAGCACCCTCGGTATTCATCCCGTCAGAACTATAGTTCGCTGCAATATTCGCTTCTATAAGTCCAAGTGCGGTTTTAAGATAGTATTCTTCCTGCATTAAAATCCCAAATTTGAAAGCTCCATTAATCCAAGCAATTGTTGTATTATGCGTGCTTGGTGGAGTTGAGCTGCATAACATGTCCATTTCCATAAAAACATTTTTCATGACCCGTTTTTCAAAAACGCTTTTGTCTCCGTATTGACTCTGACTCCACTCCTTGATGTCCGGGTGGTTCCGGATAATATCGAATGCTTCAGCTAACAATCCGGCCTGCCACATAATCCCGTCCTGCCAGCCTGTTGAAAGAGGCACGCTTAATTTCAAAAACTGTTCGTCGTAAGAGTCTTGATACCAGAAAGGCATTCCAAGGCTGCGCGGACGCGGCTCGGATAAATACTCTGCCCTTGTAAGATAATTTTTTCTGTCTGCCCCCAATGCAAAGCCGTTTCCAATTTCTCTATTGTACAGAGGCAATCCAGGATAAACATCGGCAAGGCGATCGAAGATCGCAAACAACTGCATCCTAGCATTGCGGTCGTCTTTGTACAACGCCACAGATGCGGCCTCCATGACGATTTTCGGAAGCCAAGCTAAGCGAGCACTCCACACTTCGCCGCCTGAACAGAACCACTGCTTACGGTCATTTCGGCAGCCTGGCGGAATATAAAATTCATAATTGTATGTTGTCCCATCCAGATGAGGAATTGCTTCAATATGATTTGGTCTTGCTTGATAATCTAGTGGCATATCTTCGGATTTAGCATAGACAATGTGACCGCAACAGATTGTTTCTGCTAGAAATGGAGAGGATACCAGTTCTTCCACCGTTATTGCGCATCCCTGATACTGCTTACCGCAGAATGGACATTTCCCACCTTTCATGCCCCTAAATGTCCCACGAGTGCTTACAGGAGCAAACGGACTAATTAGCTCTTTCCAAGAGGATGGAGAAATTTTATCGTAAAGTTTGATTTTGTTGTTGGAAAGAGATTCTCTGACGCCATGCTTAAAAAAAGATTTGTATATCTTTCCATCTTTTATAAGTGAAAGCAATTTAGGAGTGTAAATTTGGGTCGGAATTTTTATATTGTATGAGAAAAAAGAGATATTTTCTTCGCTTTTTTCAGCGTTGGATAAAACCGAAGCTTCAGATAGTTTAAGTGCCTTTCCTGCCGCGAAAATTCCGCCACACATTGTCGCTGACAACGCCAGCATGATTCCAAATCTTTTCATCTTCATAAATAGGTTACCTATTTTTATTTTTGCCTTTTTCTTACCAAGTAAATCCTTTGAGCAATGCGCCTCCATATGTTACGCCCCCCATGCCCTTTATATCTTTTATATCTACATGCCCATCGAAATAGAAAATATTAGAATGCCCATTCCCGAAGTAATTCTCAAGATAATAGCCAGACTTCACGGCGAAAGAATTGTTGCCATGCCGGTAGCTTAATAGATTTGTCAGTTTTATATCTGGTGCACCCAATTGTGCATTATCCATCGCAAATATAGTTATTGATGGTTGTTTTATTGCACTTGTCTTATGACAAGGGTACGATGGGTCAAAAGACAAACCGCATAAAAATAAATTTGTCGCATAATGTGTATAGTTGAAAAATCCATCCTGATATTTTCCAAAACCAATCGTTTCAGACGGACACATAAAACTTTTCGGATATTTAAGCCCATAATCAGAAGTGTTAACACCAGACAGGGACTTATACCATTCGGGCCAGTGCCCTATTACGATCCAATCGTTGTTATCTAAAATATACATATTATGAGCAAGCCCTATCTGCTTCAGGTTGTTTTTGCAGCTGATTTCCTTCGCCATACTTCTAGCTTTATTCAGCGTGGGCAACAGCATTGCCACCAGAATCGCAATTATGGAAATTACAATCATGAGCTCGATTAAAGAAAAACCTTTGCGCATCAATTTCACCTTACTGACCAACCCGTGCGTGAAGTTTTCCCTTACACG
>JAQVOT010000167.1 GCA_028702415.1 Eubacteriales bacterium | reverse complement strand
GAAGAAAGAAACGAATTCACTCTAAGGCCACAGTCTCTGGCGGATTATATCGGCCAGAAGGCTGCAACTGATAACCTTAAGGTGTTCATCGAAGCAGCTAAGCTGAGAAGAGAACCTCTTGACCACGTACTCTTTTATGGTCCCCCGGGATTGGGAAAGACCACTTTAGCAGGCATAATCGCCAATGAAATGGGGGTGGATATCAGAATCACTTCAGGACCTGCCATAGAGAGAGCCGGAGATCTGGCTGCGATTCTTACCAATCTTAACGAGAATGACGTGCTCTTTATCGATGAAATTCACAGGCTTAACAGAAGTGTAGAGGAAGTCCTCTACTCGGCAATGGAAGATTACGCTCTGGATATAATTATCGGTAAGGGACCTTCTGCTCGAAGTATAAGACTCGATATTGCCAGATTCACACTGATCGGAGCAACAACAAGGGCCGGGAGTCTTAGCGCGCCTCTAAGAGACAGATTTGGTGTCAGCAGCAAGTTTGAGATGTATAATACTGAGGAACTGGTGGAGATAATCAGAAGGACGGCAAGTCTTTTGAAGGTTAAGGTGGATGAGCAGTCCGTTATGGAGATGGCCAAAAGATCCAGAGGAACACCTAGAGTTGCAAACAGGATTCTGAAAAGAGTCAGGGATTTTTCCCAGGTGAAGGGGGATGGTGTCATTAACATTGATATTACCAGGAATGCACTTGAGGCTCTGGGCGTTGACTACAAGGGGCTTGAGAATCTCGACAGAGAAATCATCAGAACAATTATCGACAGATTTGATGGTGGGCCGGTTGGTATAGATACCATTGCGGCATCTATAGGAGAAGAGCGTGTCACCATCGAGGATGTTTATGAGCCGTATCTTATTCAGATTGGATTCCTGAACCGAACAAAAAAGGGAAGAGTGGTATCAAAGGCTGCCTACAGACACCTTGGACTCGATTACACGGAACCGGATGAGGACCAGCTGTCCATTGTTGACACGCTGTAATTGCGGGTGTATAGTACCTTTATTAATATATCTATTGAGCTAGGGGCGCTAAAAGCTGAGATGGAGATTGCGTTTTTATCGCAACTCGGTCCCTTAACACCTGACCAGGATAATGCCTGCGTAGGGAAGCATTTATTAGCCCCTCCTGATTTAACCGGGAGGATTTTTTATGCAAAAAACTTTGTCTGTAAAGAAACTTGCCTTTTGTGCTGTATGCATAGCACTGGCGGCAGTTGCCAGTATTCTGACAATATACAAATTCCCATTCGGGGGATCTGTCACTATCTGTTCGATGCTGATAATTATAATACCCTCGTGGCTCTATGGAGTGCGCATTGGAGCTGCCTGCGGACTTGTATATGGAATGATACAGTTTATTCTGGCACCTTACATTATTTCCGTACCGCAGTTCATTCTTGATTATGTTCTTGCTTTCAGTGTAATGTGTGTGGCAGGTCTGTTCAGAGAAAAAAAGAATGGCCTTCTCAAGGGTTACATCGCTGCGGTTTTTGCCAGATGGATTGTGGCAACCTGTGCAGGCCTGGCCTGGGTTGCCGCCGGATTTACCGCCTGGGAGGGCTGGAATCCGATTCCTTATTCCATGGCATATAACGCATGCTATATTTTTGCGGAAGCAGCAATTACTGTGGCAATACTGATGGTCCCGGCCATGAAAAAAGCCTTGGACTATGTTAAGCAGCAGAGTTATTGACCTGAAGGGAGTTTGCGAATATAATACCCCAGGAAAAGTATTTAGGTTTTGTCTGCGTTTAGACGAAAGGATTAACATGAGAATAGATGATTTCGATTATATTTTACCGGAAAGATTAATAGCACAGAAGCCTGCTGACCATAGGGACAGTTCCAGGCTTCTTGTTGTTCACAGGGACATCGATGAAAACGGCTCATGGGCTGGTGTGATAACGGAACACCGTCATTTCAGGGACATGCCGGAGTACCTGAAGCCAGGGGACTGCCTGGTACTGAATGACAGTAAGGTTATCCCTGCCAGGCTATTTGGAGTTAAGGAAGTAAAGGACAAAAACAGCAGACTTCCCGGTGCAAAAGCAGAGTTTCTGCTTATTAAACGTGTTTTCGGAAAGGATGAGAATGGGAAGCCCTGCCATGATCTCTGGGAAGTAATGGTAAGACCCGGCAGAAGGCTGAAGCCTGGGGATATGGTAATTTTCAGTGGTCCGGGATGCCAGCAGGTTCTTGGGGAAGATAGAAAAAACAAGCCGGCCCTGAAGGCGAAAATTCTGGATTATGGGCAGGACGGAACCAGAATTGTCAGATTTGAATACGAAGGCATTTTCATGGAGCGGCTGGAGGAAATAGGCAGTATGCCCCTTCCGCCATACATCGATAGGCCCTCTGATGATAATGATAGAGACAGGTATCAGACTGTATACTGCAGAGATGAAGGTTCTGTAGCCGCACCCACAGCGGGATTGCACTTCACAAAGGAACTGCTGGAAGCTGCAGAAAAAATGGGAGTGGAATTGGCATATGTAACTCTTCATGTGGGTATTGGAACCTTCAGACCAGTAAAGGTTGAGAATATAGAAGACCATCATATGCACTTCGAGGAATATTCCATTAGCCCCAGTGCCGCAGAGATTATTAACATAGCCAAGAGAGAGGGAAGGCGTGTTATCAGCGTTGGGACAACATCAACAAGGACTGTTGAAAGCGCGGCGAAATGGGACGGACAGGTTTTTTGCCGGGATGGCAGTCAAGGTTGCTGGCAGGTGGAAGCGGGAAGCGGAAGCACGGGTATTTTCATCTACCCCGGATATGAGTGGAAGATTGTTGATAGCCTGATTACCAATTTTCATCTTCCTAAATCCACATTGCTTATGCTGATTTCTGCACTTTATGACAGGAAGAAAATACTCGAAGTATATGAAGAGGCCGTAAGGGAAGAATACAGATTTTTCTCATATGGCGATGCCATGTTTATAGAATGATAAAGTTGAATTATTTATGAAAAGGAAGAAAGATAGATGTCAGCAATAACATTTGATCTGAAAAAAACGGATACAAGAACCAGGGCAAGGCGCGGTGTTGTCCATACACCTCACGGAGATATTCAGACCCCTATTTTCATGCCCGTAGGTACGGCAGCCACAGTCAAGGCAATGAGACCTGAGCAGGTGGAGGAACTTGGTGCTCAGATTATACTTAGCAATACCTACCATCTTTACTTAAGACCGGGGATGGATATAGTGAAAGAGGCCGGGGGACTTCATAAGTTCATGAACTGGCACAAGCCGATTCTTACAGACAGCGGCGGATTTCAGGTTTTCAGTCTGGGTGCAATGAGAAAGATTAGGGAGGAGGGAGTGAGCTTCCGTTCACATATTGACGGCTCTAAGCACATGATTTCTCCTGAAAAATCCATGGAGATTCAGCACTGTCTGGGCTCGGACATAATGATGGCTTTTGACGAATGCGCACCATATCCTGCAGATCGTTCATATGTTCGTCAGTCCATGGATAGAACTCACAGGTGGCTTGCCCGCTGCAAAGAATATCATTATGTAAAGGCAGACTCCCTGGGTGGCGAATCCCAGCTTCCGGGAAAAGGTCTTAACCAGTCCCTGTTCGGAATAATGCAGGGCGGTATGTATAAGGATCTAAGACGCGAAAGTGCAGAAGCAATAAGTCAGATGGACCTGCCGGGTTATTCAATCGGAGGGCTTTCGGTGGGAGAACCCAAGGAGCTCATGTATGAGATAATGGATGATTGTGTGGAAATTCTTCCAAAGAATAAACCGCGCTATCTCATGGGTGTTGGCAGCCCGG
>JAQVOT010000166.1 GCA_028702415.1 Eubacteriales bacterium | reverse complement strand
CCACCTCCAATAGGAAATCCTACCGCCATACCGGCAACAGAGATGGCTGCAGTAAGGAATATGTTAGCTGTATTCCAGATTACTCCTGCTAAAACGGCAAGACCAACACTACTCCAGTCCATTGAAGAAAAGTTCTGGAAGATAGGCTGACCCTCATGGCCGAGGCTTCCCAGGGTTAGTGTACCGATAACGGCCGTCAGGAAAAAGCCGAATATATAATCCCAATAAAACAGAGGGAAACTCCAATCTTTCTTCTGTACCAATTTCTGAGTGTTGGCCCAAGATCCCCAGCATATGCAACAGTATATGCAGCAGATTAATACTAGTGAGTAGTTGTGAATTAATACCATATTACCAGATCAGTGATTATTTATTATTCGTGTATATAAAGATCCCATCCGAGATATGTATTAACAGCCTCTTCGATGATTTCGGCAACATGGCTGCGTACAACGCCTACGTGATGTTCAAAGCCATTCTTACAAATGTGCTTCATAAGCTTCTGGAGGTTTTTTACCTTGGTTACAGCGATACATCCGTTCATGTTGTAAGAATCATTGGTTATGACTCCTTCTCCGGAGTATGCCTTGATAATACCCTTAGGATCATCTGTCGAGATGCGGAAGAAAGTGAAATCACCTTCAGAAACCTTAGAAAATACCGCCCCAAAAGTGTCAACCTTTCCAAGTGTACGACCTAGTACTCCAAGAGGCCCAAGTTCAACATTCGCTTTAGAGAAATTCTTTGGAAAGTTACCGCAGTGTGTGCAGACACACATGTTGCGGTCCTCGGCGAAGTTATTATTCCAGTCGGCGAGAGCAGAAGGTGTGCCGGCTGCAAGGGTAAGAGCGTACATAGATACTGCTCCTGCAATATCGGTCTCACAAGCAGCGGGGATGAGCCGGTCTCCGAGCATGGCCATTGTAATACATGGAGCACATTTATAGTTTTTTTCCAGGGAATCCCAGCATTGAAGAGCAATCGCGTCCACCTTGTTTTCTTCTATCCAATACTCTAAAGCAACGCCAAATTTCACCTGGTTGGCAAGCTTGTCGGAGTAGGCCTCAGGGATAATTGCATAATCCTTAACTTCTTTCAATTTGATAATAAACAAAGGATCATTATCCGTTATTTTCTGGGCAGCGAAAATAACTTCTGACAGATCTGCAGGAACCACGGTAATCCCATATCTCTGTAAAATTTTTTCACTTGCACGGCAGGTATTGAATCCCAGTGGACGTGTTCCAACCTGACCAATGCGACAATGACGGAGGCCATTTACAACCCTGCAAACGCCGGCGAATTTAACGAGATCCTTCTTTAGAAAGTCTGAATATATTGAATAAGTGTGCAGGATAGTATCGGTAAAAGGAATACCGTATTGATAAAGGTTGTTGCATACAGATATTTTACCACAGAACGCATCGCGGCGACTATCAAGGTCCACTTTGTCATTTTCATCGTCACAAGCCTGTACAAGTACAGGAACATTAAGCTCGGCCTGACTGATGGCGTTGATGATTCCTATTTCAAATCCAAAATTTGGAAGAGAAACGATAATACCGTCAATCTGATCGCGGTTTTGACGGAACAGTTCTGCACACTTCTGGCCGTCTTCACGAGTCTCAATACTGCTTGATCCGGTAGGAGTTGCATTCTCTGGAAGGATGACATAATCATAATCCAGTTCCTTAAGAGTTTTAAGGAGCTGGGATCTTACGTCTTTTGCAAGTTCTGAATTGAAATAGGCACGCGTACCGATGATAACACCGAAACAAATTTTCTTGTTGTTTTTGTACATGTTATTATAAATTTTATAGGTTTTAGAATTGGGCTACTTACAAGATATTAGATGGTTTACAGCACTACTCCATTCTGAGTAATATTTATCATTTTCGGGCGCATTCTCAGAGGGCATGTAAACCTGTTTAATATTACAGTGTGTTGCAGCCTGTTCAAATCTGGTCCATTTTTTGAGTGCAAAACCATTCATCAGAAAAGCACCGTATGCACAGGCATCTTCCACCTCTGACCGAACAATTGGAACTCTTAACAAATCTGCTTGAAAACGCATAAGAAATTGGTTTTTTGTCGGGCCGCCATCCACTCTGATTTCCTTAAGATTGATTCCTGCTGTTTTTGTCATGGCGGTGATTAGATCTGTAACCTGGAATGCAATGGATTCGAGGGCTGCACGGCATACATGGGCTTTCGTGGACCCCAGGGTAAGCCCGGAAATCTGCGCTTTTACTTCCGGATGCCAATAGGGAGCAGCAAGACCTGCGAAAGCCGGAATAAAATATACGCCTCCGTTATCTTTAACAGAAGTCGCAATGCCTTCTATTTCTCCGGGGTCGTTAATTAGGTTAAGTTCATTTTTTAGCCATGCAATAGTGGCTCCCGTGCAGTGAATATTCCCTTCATAAGCATAAAATACTTTATCGAGGGCTGCAAATCCTATGGAAGTGACAAGACCTGCAGGTGCGTCAGTAGCCTTTTCTCCTATGTTTACCATTACAGATGAGCCAGTACCATAGGTGGCTTTCCCAAGACCTCCTTCGAAACACATTTGTCCAGCAAGTGCACCGTGGGAGTCACCCAATACTCCCGCGATAGTAATAGGTTCATTAAATAGATTCTCAACGGTTGTGTATCCAAATACGGAGTCACATGGAAGGAGTTTAGCCATCATACTTCTGGGAATAGTAAGCATATTAAGCAAATCGTCATCCCAGTCAAGAGTGTGAATGTTAAATAGTAGCGTGCGTGATGCATTAGTAAAATCAGTAGCGTGTACTTTTCCTCCGGTAAGATTGAAAATAAGCCACGAATCAATGGTCCCCATACACAGCTCTCCTTGCTGAGCTGCCTCACGAGCGCCGGCAATATGGTCCAAAATCCACTTTACACCGCTACCGGAAAAGTAAGGATCAATAAGAAGACCGCTCTTTTGCCGCACCATTTCTGAATAGCCTTTTGCTCTAAGGTCATCACATATATTCTTTCCCCGGAGACATTGCCATACGACTGCATTACAAACGGGCTTTCCGGTATTGCGATTCCATACCACAACAGTCTCTCTTTGGTTTGTGAGAGCAAGAGTATACCTGCAATCCTTTCCTTTATTAATAGAGATTACTTCTGTAATAGCTTTGACTGTATTGTAGTAAATTTCCAGGGGATCGTGTTCCACCCAGCCTTCATTAGGATAGTATTGGCAGTGAGGAATATTAACATTGTTGATCAACGTTCCGTTTTGGCTGAACAATAGCGCCTTTGTTGCAGAGGTGCTCTGATCTACAGCGATAACAAAACTATTCATGTGCTTTATGATTTTATAAATTCAAGGGCCGTTTTTTCAATGCCTTCGGCATTAAGACCATAATATGAGAAAATTTCCTTAGAGGAGCCGTGAATAGAAAATTCATCGGGAATTCCGATAATCTTTATAGGCACAGGATGTTCAGAAATACATTCAGCCACAAGAGCCCCGAGTCCCCCGAACTGGCTATGTTCTTCTACCGTAATGATTCTGCCGGTCTGAGCCGCGGCCTTCAGAATAACTTCTTTGTCAAATGGTTTAATCCATGACATATCAAGGACTCTTGTTCTGATACCTTTCTTCGAGAGAAGCTTTCCAGCCTCAAGCGCGTGATAAACTGTTTCTCCGGCTGCTATTATTGTAAGGTCATTTCCTTCTAGCAGAGTGTTAGCTTTGCCTATTGCGAAACTGAAATTATCGTCTTCATAAACATCAGGGACGGCTACCCGACCAACTCTTATATATGCTGGTTCAGGGAAATCCAC
>JAQVOT010000165.1 GCA_028702415.1 Eubacteriales bacterium | reverse complement strand
GACTGAGATTCAGGATGGAACTTTCGCATCGGAATTCATTCAGGAATTCAACGCAGGCGGAAAGGCCAAATTCCTGGCAACAAGAAGAATGGAAGCATCTCACCTGCTCTGCAGCGTAGGTGCAGAACTCAGAAAGATGATGACCTGGCTGCAGAAATAAGCAGCAACCGGGAAGCGAAAGGATGATTTAAATGAGAAGTGACAGTGTGAAGAAAGGTGTAGAGCGTGCTCCTAACAGAAGCCTGTTCTATGCCATGGGATACACGAAGGAAGAGCTGGAACGGCCCCTGATCGGCGTGGTTTCGGCAAAGAGCGAAATTGTACCCGGTCATATGCATCTGGACAGAATTGCTGAAGCAGCAAAAGCAGGCATCAGAATGGCAGGCGGAACACCTGTTGAGGTTCCTGCCATCGGTGTATGCGATGGCATAGCCATGGGACACATTGGAATGAAATACAGCCTTGCGAGCAGGGAGCTTATCGCTGACAGCGTGGAAACCATGGCCATGGCACACGCCTTTGACGGCCTGGTTCTCATTCCAAACTGTGACAAGATAGTTCCGGGCATGATAATGGCCGCTGTAAGAACCAATCTTCCCGCAGTAGTATGCTCAGGAGGGCCTATGATGTCGGGACTTGTTGGAGGTCAGGAAGTCAGCCTTTCTAAAATATTCGAAGCGGTAGGTGCATATAAAGCCGGTATAATCGACGAAGAAGGCCTTCAGGAATGTGAGGAAAACGTCTGCCCGGGATGCGGGTCCTGCTCAGGAATGTACACTGCAAACAGCATCAACTGCCTGGCTGAGGCCGTTGGCATCGCCCTTCCGGGAAATGGTACCATACCGGCAGTTCACTCCGGTAGAATCATGCTGGCCAAACACGCAGGTATGGCAATAATGAACCTGGTGGAAAAAGACATTAAGGCCCGTGACATTATAAACGAAAAATCTCTTCGAAATGCCCTGGCCTGTGACATGGCCCTTGGATGCTCGAGCAATACGGTCCTTCATCTTCTGGCAATCGCCAACGAAGCAGGTGTGGACTTCAATCTGGAGCTTTTCAACGAGTACAGCAGCAAGGTTCCAAACCTCTGTCACCTGGCTCCTGCAGGTCCTAATCTCATGCACGATCTGAATAACGCCGGAGGACTTCCCGCAGTAATGGGTGAACTGGCGAAAATCGGTGCAATCGACACGACACTGATTACAGCAACGGGTAAAACCCTTGCAGAAAATATAAAAGGTGCATACATAAAAGATGAAAACTGCATAAGACCTGTTTCAGACCCATACAGTGAAACAGGCGGCATCGCAATCATGTGGGGAAACATCGCCCAGGAGGGATGCGTAGTAAAAAGAAGTGCTGTTGCACCGGAGATGCTAAAGCACAGCGGTCCTGCCAGAGTCTTTGAAGGCGAAGAGGATGCCATTGAGGCAATTTACCAGGGAAAGATTAAAGACGGTGACGTTGTTGTAATAAGATATGAAGGTCCTAAGGGAGGCCCGGGAATGAGAGAAATGCTCAATCCTACCAGTGCTCTTGCAGGTATGAAGCAGGATAAGACAGTTGCTCTTATAACGGATGGCAGATTCAGTGGAGCATCAAGAGGAGCCTCCATCGGACACGTCTGCCCTGAGGCGGCATCCGGCGGAAACATCGGACTACTTCAGGAAGGAGATATCATAAACATCGACATTCCTAATGCCAGTATCAATGCGCAGGTAAGCGATGAGGAATTCGCAAAACGCCGTGAAAGCTACAGGGCCCCTGCTCCTACAGTAAGCTCAGGATGGCTGGTAAGATATCAGCGCAATGTGGACTCCGCCGCAAGGGGCGCAGTAATGAAATAAAAAGTACTTCCTTACTAAAAGGAACTCCTGCAGATTTATTTATAATAAACCTGCAGGAGTTCTTGATTTTTGCCTGAAAATGTATCAGCCCTCCGTCTGAACAAAGATGCACGCTCTGCAGTCTTCGTCCTGGGCACCGGTCCATGCTAGTTCCCCCTCTTCGGTGAACTCCAGGTACCCTTCACCCTCCGAATATACGGTTTCAACGGATTCATTGCCCTCTTCATCATAGCTGATTATCTTATATACACAATCGCTGTAAACCAGCTGGTTATCATCGTTCATTTCAGCATGCATTGTCCACTGTGACGTTTCCGTAGCCGAAGCTGCCCAGCTGACAACAATCTCAACATTGTCACCCTCAGGACCTGATGTTATCATTGCTCCGGCCCTTTCGCTGATCTTATCCATGTAATCTCCCGCCATGGATGCGTATATATTCGCGGAACTTGCATGTTCTTCTTCTGTTGTGGATGTGGTCTCTCCGACAGGCTCATCTTCGCTTTCAGATCCGCATCCCGCAAAAACTGTGCACATGGAAAAACCCAAAGTAACTGTTAACAGCAAATAAAGAATCTTTTTCATAACAAATGCCCTCCTTCGCAAATACTATTTTTCTAGCATTTCCGGAATCTGTGCGATAATGAATGCGCATAGCATTATGATACAGCCTGTTATTTCTCGGCCTGTCATAACCTCATGTAGAATCAAAGCCCCAGTCAGTACAGCAAATACCGATTCGAATGACATAATAACCGTTCCTATTGCCGGCTGCGAGTACTTCAGTCCTACCATCTCAAGGGTAAAGGCGATACACACTTCTAATATTGCGGTGTACAGAAGGGGTACCGCACAGGAAACCACATCGCTGATAACAACCGTCTCAAGAATCGGAGTAAATACCATTGATAAAATGGCTGTTACAGCGAATTCAAAAAGTGCCAGCTTAATAGGATCCACCCGGTCCACATAATAATCAATAAATAATATCTGCAGCGCGAATCCAAGTGCCCCACCAAGACATAATGCATCTCCGATTGCTATGTTGAAGCCTTCGTTTATACACAACAGATACATTCCTGCAAGCCCGATCAGAACACCGACCCAGGTAAGTTTATGCACCTTCCTTCCCAATATCAGCAGAAGAAAGGGAATCATTACCATATCCATGGCTGTAAGAAAACCGGCCTTGCCGGCGGTTGTATACATAATGCCAATCTGTTGCAGGTATGATGCGATAAAATTTGTTACACCACAGCACAATGCCCCGATCAGTAGCGTTCTGTCGCCGTTTGAAGTCAATGGGCTGCCTTTGCGTTTCTTGAATCTATCTGAAATAAGGACCACTGGAATCATTGCCAGAGTCCCTATTCCGAATCTGAAGAAGGTGAAGGTCATCGGACCGATATGGTCCATCCCTATCTTCTGGAAGACAAATGCCGTTCCCCATATTATTGCCGCCAGGGCAAGCAGTGCCTCCCCTTTGAGTTTTTGCCTGTTATCATTCATGTCATGGTAATTATAGCATACAGAACTTCAATTAGAGTAGGGCTTTTGCAGGGTTTTCCGGGTCTATGGTAAGCAGTGATCTCATAAGATTTATAAACTAATTTAATCTTCTACATATAAATAAACCTCAAAAAAACTCACTTTGTATTTCTTTCAGGCTTTGAATATCTGCTACCTTCTGACTCCGCTTATGAAAAATCTGCCTTCATCCGTATGATATGCACATGTTGACAAAGTAACAAGCTGATCACCGAAGCGAGGATCGATCCCAGTATCATATGAGGACAAGCCTTTAACTCCCTTAACAAATTCATTAAAGGTATTTTCATCCGTATATCCCGAATACTGATAATACCTGAATCCCTTCTCGCCCTTTTCCAGTATTCTGGATCTTCCCGCGGCGAAAATGAGGAATTCGTATGTCTTTACCTTACCCTCTCTGAAAACAGATAA
>JAQVOT010000164.1 GCA_028702415.1 Eubacteriales bacterium | reverse complement strand
CAGTAATATTGATATTAGATATAACAGATAAGCAAATAGCTGAACGCAGCAGGAGAGAATTCACCGCAAATGTGTCGCACGAATTAAAAACACCGTTGACTTCAATTGCCGGTTACGCTGAAATTATGAAAAATGGAATGGCTAAACCTGAAGACATGCAGGGATTTGCCGCGCGTATACATCAGGAGGCCGGTAGTCTTATTACCTTGGTGGAAGATATATTACGCCTTTCACAATTAGATGAGAAAGTAAAATTACCTGATAAAGAAAATATTGATTTGTTTGTTTTAGTAGAGAAAGCATTTGAAAGGCTGCAAACATTAGCTGAAGGACAAGGTATATCTTTGTCAGTGAAGGGTGAGCATATTGTTATATCAGGCTATAGAAAGATCCTCGAGGAGATGATCAATAATCTCTGTGACAACGCAATAAAATACAATTCAGCTCACGGAAGCGTTACCGTTAGTGTTAGTTATTATGGTGAAAATCCCATTGTTACTGTTGAGGATACCGGTATAGGCATCTCGGAAGAACATCAACCCCATGTCTTTGAACGATTTTACCGTGTTGATAAAAGCCGATCAAAAGCGACCGGCGGAACAGGCCTTGGGTTGTCTATTGTGAAACACGGTGCAATAATACATAACGCAGAAATCACATTAGACAGTTCGGTCGGCAATGGGACAAAAATTGCAATTATATTTCCCAAGGATACTATCAGGAAGGAAGAAAAATGAAGCCGAACGTCTGGCATACCCATATCTACATATACGACAACTATAAGTAATCGCGTCAAGTAAAGACAGCTTTAGCAATTAATACAATTAAACACAGCCAAATTAAAGCAATAGGTATTGCATAATACCACTTCTTTGGTTTTCCGTTTTGCCACATTCCCTCGGCCTCTCTCCGAAATCGCTCAAAAACATCCTGGGGAATGCACCGGATTGTCAGTGCAACTAATGCAGGTAAAATAATAATGTCATCAAGATATCCGAGTACAGGAATAAAGTCTGGAATTAAATCAATGGGAGACAGTGCATATCCTACCGTTATCGCTGCTAAAATCTTAGCCATCAGGGGTGTGTCTTTACTTCGCAAGCTTAAAAACACAGCCGGAATATCCGTTTTCAGTTTTTTTGCTCTTTCTTTTAAATTCATAACATCCACCATTATCTAAGGAATTATTTGTTGAATAACTGGTCACTAAATGTTGTGTGGTTTTGCAGGACCTAAGATGGAATCAATGACTGATATACCTGCATTGCTCTGACTTGTGATCTTGTAAAGGCTCGTACTGCCCGCGCAAGATGGTAAATTCGCTCTGTCTCAATAGAATCCCTCGCATCATCTATAAAGCGGGTTCCTATATCATACTCACTTTTCGCCTTCAACAGCAATTCATCCAAATACATTCCGGTATTACCAGGTTTGCTTCTTTTCCCAAATTCCTGTTCTGCTTTATTAATAAGTTCAATTGCCTTTGACATGGCAGCATCAGCCGTACCTTCTGGTCCGGAGGCAAGCTTAAGTTCCCAGAATGCATTTGTTTCACCATACAACGGTCCGCTATTCGGTTCGGGGACATTGGGTGTAAGGCCTCTGGCAGCTTCGCTTACGCATAATGAATAGATGCCGGAATCCGGCTTCATTACTACGACAAGTGCATTGCCTGCATGAGCTGATGAGTACTTGCCCCATTTACCGCTCACTTTATAGGAACGGGTTATCTCTTTCCATGAGCCCTGAGGCAATGAACCAGACTGACTGTAAACCATTCTCATATAATCTATATCAATATTGCCAATTCCATTGCTAAGCATTTCATAAAGGTAAAGATTTCTACCCATGCTGTTCTGGTACATCATGGAAAGTGCATTGTTGATTCGGTCAGTCTTTTCCCTGCCTCTCTTTAGCGAGAAAATGTCCGGCATCTTGAAATCACGGGGATACCATCCTCCATGAGGCTCCCATTTCCAATTATCCTTGAAGTTTTGCATCCAACCCGCTTTCCCTGATTCAGGATGCATCACATTATTATTAGCATACAGGAAATCTGTTTCACCCAGAAGTCCGGCCTCCCTTATTGCTACCGGTTCTTTTCTGCTTTCCAACACATAGCCGTAAGTGCTGTCTGCATAAAATCCCCCGATCGAACCCATGGCGGTGCCGATATCCCCTATCGGCCAGTTCAGCTCCATATCCCGTGCCGCTCTCGCATCATCAGCAAATCTCAATGTATGAAAGACCGCAGTTCCACGTCTTAAGCCATATCCCCAGAAATGCTTTGGCTCCACCATCCGCATTTCTCCTCCGTGTTCAACATAGGCAAGACCTTTGCTGTTCATTCCGGGATGCCCCATCATATATACCTGCCCTACAAGCGGAACATCGCCTATAACAGAAAATGGTGTATAAATAAAACTGTGGCCGCTATCGGGGTAAGCAACAATCGTAACCATATAAGTTGGGTCATGATCACCAGTAGATCCTGTAACCAATTTCCCATCCTTTGTTGCCCTGCCCCAGGCTGCTGCACCTGAACACAGCGGCGAGGCAAGCTTGGGGATCCCTTCTTTGTTCTTCAGATAATCAAAAGCAGGCGGACAACATCCGGTCCAAATCTCCAGTACATCCATATAGGACATTTTAACCCCTGAATCATTTGCTCCGGCAACCCATCCATTACAAAAGCCAAGGATCTCAGGCGCGTATTGCCTGATCTGACTTTCCCATCTTGTAATCTGCTCAATCTCATCTTCAGTAAATTTTCTACCTGCCTTTCTCTCAAAAACCCATTTCCCAAATATCTGTATTACTTGTTTTGCATACTGATACCCCATTTCATGGTCTGAACCTTTTATGATAACAACAGGATTAATCTCCGGGACAAGAGGTATTCCATCTGCAAAAAGTATTTCTGTATTTTCCGAGGTTAATAAAGTCTGTTTATACGGAATGTGGGCCTTGCTGCTTTTCTTTAGATAAGTAAATAGTTTTTCAGCCATTTTATATGCTTTTCTATAATTTAGAAGTGCGCATTTCCAGTCTTTTCTCAATTCTGTCGACAAGGCCTTATCCATATACCATCTGCCTTTTGTGGTATAAATCATAGCCTGGTTGAATTCATTGAGCCTTTGTATATAAATATCGTCATCGTATGAAAGCCTGCCAATTTCCATGTTTGCACGGACTAGCATCGTACGCGCTTTTGTGAGCGATCTGAACGCCTTTATCATCTTGATATTCTTAAAAAGATAGATTATCATACTCATTGGACTCAATCCTATCCCCCCATTTACCATATTCTATTTTTGCACGATTTCGCTATTGAATTTAAAAATATTTGCCTGGCCTTTTGAGAATCAACGTTATAATGTTGACACCATTTTCCTTCAAGTATGGCGAAGGAGTATACTGGTAGAAACATTAAGAAGAATGTACCTTCAATAATTTGCTCGATTTCATCCGTAGTCATTTTTGTATTTTTATTAAAGGAATCCATAGGTTTACTTATGCTATTATCCCATAGAGTAAACAAAGGAACCTCTTCGGAATTCTTTAAGGATTCTGTCATAATAATCGTAGCAATCCGCCTGTGTGTTTCCCAGAAAGTAAACAATTCTTCGAAGACTGCCTTGACGGTGTCCTCTGATTGTTCCGGCCTTTTTTCCATTATGGAATGCTTTAAACCAATCAGTTCGGAAGATAGATTTTTGATAAGTACCTGTAAAATCTCATCCTTGTTCTTAAAGTGATGGTAGATGACTGACTTAGCAATGCCGGCCTTTTCAGCAATCTCATTTACCCCTGTTTTGTCGAAACTCTTC
>JAQVOT010000163.1 GCA_028702415.1 Eubacteriales bacterium | reverse complement strand
TATCAGACAAGTTAAGCATGAGGAGAGGTGTCCGAGCGGTTTATGGTGCTGGTCTTGAAAAGCAGTGAGGGTCAAACCTCCGTGGGTTCGAATCCCACCCTCTCCGCCATAAAATCTGTACTTGGGATACCTTGTTCTCAGTGGTTTTATGACTGTAAGGGACATATAAGGAGAAGTACTCAAGAGGCTAAAGAGGACGGTTTGCTAAATCGTTAGGGTTCGCAAGGGCCGCATGGGTTCGAATCCCATCTTCTCCGCCACCTTAACACATACTGCATTTCGCAGTTAACGCAGGGGTATAGCTCAGATGGTAGAGCAGCGGTCTCCAAAACCGCGTGCCGTGGGTTCGATCCCTACTGCCCCTGCCAATATAGTTTATTTAAATATCGGGGTGTAGCGCAGCTTGGTAGCGCAACTGGTTTGGGACCAGTGGGCCGCGGGTTCAAATCCTGCCACCCCGACCAAATCTATTCGATGGAGAATCATTTCGCCAGCGGATTGGAAAAAGTGAGGGCCATTAGCTCAGTTGGTTAGAGCGTCCGGCTCATAACCGGCAGGTCCTGGGTTCGAGTCCCCGATGGCCCACCACTTAAAACTTAATAGTTTAGAAATGTATGCCCAGATAGCTCAGTTGGTAGAGCAGGGGACTGAAAATCCCCGTGTCCTTGGTTCGATTCCGAGTCTGGGCACCATTTTTTTTTTGAAAAAGAATGTGATACAATCAGCTCATGTTTTTTTTGAAAAAGAATGTGATACAATCAGCTCATGCGTGAAGAACCGATAATATTTGAAAAACAGGATGGTCAGGAATTGAGAATAAACATGATCAGTCCCTGGTTAAAAAATCACTTCGCTGAAATGCAGGCTACCGATCCACAGGATCCTGATGGGCGCACTCTTAAGGTGGTTAAACTTTCCATCGACGGCGGGTTCACCTGTCCGAATCGTGACGGAAGCAAGGGAAGTGGCGGGTGCCTCTTCTGCTCGGAGAGCGGGTCCGGGGAAATGGCCAGCAAGGCTGAAATCTGCACCGACAGCGAGTATGTGATAGATGGGACAGACATAAGAAACGCCATGCAAAGGCAGATAGAACTCCTGTCAGACAAGTGGCCGGAGGACAGATACAAGCTGAAATTTATAAGATACTTTCAGAGTCATACAAACACATATGGGCCCATTGAGAAAATAAGAGCCTTCCTTGAGACCACCATTGATTTTCCAGGAATTGTCGGTTTGGCAGTTGCCACCCGAAGAGACTGCATATCTGACGAAGTGCTGAAGCTTCTTCAAGAAATAAACAAAAAAACATTTCTATGGGTTGAGCTGGGACTTCAGACCATACATGAAGATACGGCTAAGAGAATGAATCTCTGTCATGAAAAGGACGATTACGATGAGGCTCTTAGGAGACTTTCTGAAAAAGATATCAGAGTGGTAACTCACCTGATATTAGGGCTCCCGGGAGAAACAGAAGAGATGATGATGGAATCCGTCAGACATGTCAGCAGGCCTATAGCAGAAGACGGCAGTCACATCTTCGGTATGAAACTTCATATGCTGAACGTGGTTAAGGGCTCCGGAATGGAAAAGGAATATCCTGAATATGTTTCTTTTGAGAGCATGGATAAATATATTGACCTGCTGATTAAAGCCCTCGAGATTATTCCATCTGATATTACGATGCACAGAATTTCGGGAGATGTTCCAAGATCAATACTGATAGCTCCAAAGTGGAGCTATCAGAAGCGTACAGTTCTGAACAGCATTCATAAAGAGATGAAAAAGAGAAACACCTGGCAGGGAAGACTTGCAAGCCGTGAGAGTGATATCAGCAAATCACGGGAGTTATAAATGAAAACCGTAAAGGAAGATTTTAAGAAAGCTCTTGACACATGAGCAGTGCAGGTAATAGAATACACATATCATTTTCAGAAAAACATCTGGAGACTCTACTCTTCGGAAAGCCATACAGAGAATACGCGTCACCGGCTGAGAGCGCGTTAAGGTGAGTAGTGAGTACGGGAACACTTCATTTGGGAAAAGGATATAGCCAGTTTAATAAAAGAGGGCACAGAATACAGTGTCAACACGGGTGGCACCGCGGGTAATAGCAATACTCGTCCCGGGAATCAGAGGATTTCCCGGGATTTTTTATTTCTGGGAGTAAGGAGGAAGAAATGTATAGAACACTAATGTGTAATGACATTCGCGATAGTCACATTGGGAAAACAGTTTCACTGGCCGGATGGGTAGATTATATCCGTGATCATGGTGGAGTGATATTCCTGGATCTTCGCGACTACACAGGAGTTACTCAGGTGGTTATTAATGATGAAAAACTGCTTGAAGGAGTAACACGTGAATCCGTCATCAGCGTAAGCGGAATCGTCAGAAAACGGGATCCTGAAACAGTAAACGAAAAAATTGATACAGGATTTGTGGAAATGGCAGTAGCAGAACTGAAGATACTGGGCAGAAGCAAAAATCTTATGCCTTTCGAAGTGAGAACTTCAAGAGCAAGCAAGGATGAACTTAGAATGAAATACAGATTTCTTGATTTGAGAAATCCGAAGAATCATCACAACCTGGTTATGCGAACGAAAATAATAAGCTTCATGAGACGAAAGATGGAAGAAAAAGACTTTCTCGACATGCAGACACCTATTCTGACTGCGTCGTCTCCTGAAGGAGCCAGGGATTTCCTGGTACCCAGCAGAAAGCATCCTGGCAAATTTTATGCACTCCCACAGGCACCGCAGCAGTTCAAGCAGCTACTGATGGTATCAGGCTTTGACAGATATTTTCAGATAGCACCATGCTTCAGAGATGAGGATGCCCGTGCGGACAGATCACCGGGAGAATTCTATCAGCTTGACTACGAAATGGCTTTTGCGACCCAGGATGATGTGCTGGAAATCTGTGAAGATGTAATTTATGATACATTCACAAAATTCTCCGATAAAAAGATTACATCAAAACCATTTCCGAGAATTACCTATGCAGATGCCATGAGATTATATGGATCTGACAAGCCGGATCTGAGAAACCCACTGTTGCTTATTGATCTTGGTGAATTCTTTGCCGGCGTTGACTTCCCGGCATTCAGGGGGAGACCTGTTTTCGGAATCGTAGCAGACTGCAGAGGTAAATCGAACAAGTTCTTTGAGGATTCACTTAGGTATGCCACATCCAACGATGTTGGCCTCGGCGGGTTGGGATATCTGACTCTGAAGGATGGAGAATTCCTGGGGCCTATTGCAAAGTTTCTCAGCCAGGAGCAAAAGAAGGAAATAACACTGCTTTCGAAAGTAAAAGAAGGGGAAACACTGTTCTTTATCTGTGATGACAGACTTGATGTTACGCAGAAGAAGGCGGGGCTCATAAGGAACTGGTTGGCGCATAAGGATCAGCTTGATCTTGTGGATGAAAACAGATTTGATTTCTGCTTTATTGTTGATTTCCCCATGTACGAAATTGATGAAGAAACGGAAGAAATCGTTTTCACACACAACCCGTTCTCAATGCCACAGGGTGGAATGGAAGCCCTCATGACGAAAGAACCTACAGAAGTCCTGGCATGGCAGTATGACCTTGTTGCCAATGGCATAGAGCTGGCTTCGGGGGCAGTCAGGAACCATGATGTTGAAACAATGAAGAAGGCATTTGAGATTGCAGGGTACGGTGAAGATGAACTGAAGAAGCAATTCAGTGCACTATACAATGCCTTCCAGTATGGTGCTCCACCTCATGCAGGCATGGCGCCGGGAATTGACCGTATAGTAATGCTGCTTACGGAAGAAGAAAAAATCATAGAAGTAATTGCGTTTCCGCTTAACGGTAACGCCCAGGAT
>JAQVOT010000162.1 GCA_028702415.1 Eubacteriales bacterium | reverse complement strand
TGAAAACATAGACCTCTCCAAGATTAAGTGAAATATTCATGGCAGAGGAAAGGCTTCTCGTGCAATTCGTATCTTCCTTGCCATAGCTGTCATTTGCACTACAGATCTTCATGTCGCCGTTACATGTCCACATGCAGGTTCCGCTTGTCGAATAAAATGATACCGGAACTCCTGTAATGTCTGCAAAAGCAACGAGAGAGTCCTCTAGAAGATTGACTTTCTTTATTGTGTTGTTCCTCTTAAATCTTATAAAATCCGCAAGATGTGACATATGATACCTCAATAATTTTACAAATATAGAAAAGCTTTTCTATTTTTTTTCTAACTTTGTTATATTTTATCAAATAATATTGATATATCAAGAGGGATATCCGGGATTGTGTAGTGATTATGTTGGAACATGAACTATATAAATAATTATAATCATATATATATTGACGAAAAATTTATTCCTTTAACTGCAAATTTCGAAATTCACAACGGAATAATTCAATGAAAATTGTTAATTTATCAAACACTTATGATATTACAAGGGGAATGAATATACTAGAATTAACATATGTAATTAAAAACTAGTAATCAAAGAGAGGATACGAACGATATGGGTAAGGATTTAATTTTTAAAGCACTTAGACACGAAAAGACAGATGAAATTCCATGGGTACCGTTTGCAGGGGTTCATGCAGGACAGCTGAAGGGCTACACTGCAGAAGAGATGCTTACAAATGCAGACAACATCGTGGAGTCACTTAAGGAAGTTGCAAAGCTATATCAACCCGATGGGCTTCCAGTAATCTTCGACCTTCAGGTTGAAGCAGAAATTCTCGGATGCGAACTGATGTGGGCAAAGGACAATCCCCCATCAGTAAAGTCTCATCCTTTGGCAGGGGACAACAAGGGCATACCTTGCCTGTGCCAGTTGCCTACTCCTGAATCAGGAAGACTTCCAATGATTCTGGATGCAAAGAGAAGAGTTAAGAAGGAATTGGGTGATGAAATTGCATTGTACGGGCTGATATGCGGACCGTTTACACTTGCATCACACCTGAGAGGATCAGAAATCTTCATGGATATGATGAAAGACAAGGAGTACGTCAAGGAACTCATGGATTTCTGTGCACAGGTATCAATCAAAATGTGCGAAATGTACATCGATGCAGGAATGGACGTAATCGCTGTAGTTGACCCGCTCATCTCACAGGTTTCACCAAAAATGATTGAAAAGATGTTATCAGACTCTTTCAAGGGGGTATTTGATTATATAAGATCGAGAGATGTATTCTCATGCTTCTTCGTATGCGGTAATGCGACAAGCCAGATCAAAGTAATGTGTGAAATGGGACCTGACGGAATATCAGTTGACGAAAACGTTGACCTTCCAAAGGCAAAAGAAGTATCAGATGGGTACAATGTATGCATCGGGGGAAACATTCCTCTTACAACTACAATGCTTCACGGAACTCAGGAAGACAACACAAAAGGTGTTATTGATCTACTTGACAGCATCGAAGACAAGAGAAACTTTATTCTGTCACCTGGATGCGATATGCCTTATGCAACTCCAAGAGAAAACACAATCGCATGTGCACAGGCATGTAAGAACCCTGATGGAGCAAGAAAACTTATCGAAAATTACTCAAGCTCATTTGACGATATAGAAGTAGATATTCCTGATTATGCTAACGAAGAAAAAGTCATTATTGAGCTCTTCCTGCTTGACCCTGAACAGTGTGCAGCATGTACATACATGAAGGCATCAGCTGTTGACGCTTTCGATGAAATGAAGGATATTGCGGAAATAAGGGAATACAAGTACTTTATCAAGGAAGATATTGCACGAACAAGAAAGATGGGAATCGCCAACCTTCCAACGATGTGCATCGATGGCGAACCTAAATTCATTTCAATCATACCAAGCAAGGATGAGCTGCTGGCAGCAGTAAAAGCAGCTGCAGCAAAGAAAGGAAAATAAGAAATGATTAAACTGGTATTGGTATCCGGATTTCTCGGCGCAGGGAAGACAACTCTCATGCAGCAGATTCTTTCTAATTACAGCGACAAAAAAGTCGGTGTAATAGTTAACGAGTTCGGAGAAGTGAATATTGATGCCAGACTCATTTCCAGAGAAGGCGTGCAGATGGCAGAACTGTCCAACGGATCAATTTTCTGTGCCTGCATCAAGGACAAGTTCGTAGACAGTCTCATAGAACTGTCAATGAGAGAACTTGACTACCTTTTCATTGAAGCCTCAGGACTAGCTGATCCTGCTAACATGGAACAGATTCTTGAAGGAATAAAAAACAAGGTACTGAACCCCTATAGTTATAGGGGTTCAGTATGTGTCCTGGATGGTGAAAGCTTTTCGGATCTTTACGAACTCCTTCCGGCAATTGGTTCACAGCTTGAATTCTCCGGTGCTGTCATTGTCAACAAGGGGGATCTGATTGACGAAGAACAGCTTGGAGAGATTCTAGAAATTGTAAAAGAAGTAAATCCTACAGCAACGGTATTCGTAACATCATACTGCAAAGTCAATATTGAGGAACTTGTTGAAGGCGTCAGGAGAAGAGAGATCGCAGAGCGTGAAACAAGTAACACATATGAATCGAGACCTGTTACATTCGTTGTAAAGGGTGTTGATACTCTCCCAATAGAGGGACTTAAGGCATTTCTCGAAGACATTGCATCGGATACATACAGAATCAAGGGATTTGCAAAAACTGACCAAGGCGACAGAGAGATTAGTGCAGTGGGGACCAACATTCATCTTAACCAGTGGGATGATGGAGTTGATAAGACAGAGATAGTTGTCATTTCATCAATCGGATTCAAGATGATGAGCGTAATAACCAGAGCAATAGATAAGAATCTAAAGGGATATGTAAGGCTGTAGATTATTGATTTTGTATGCTTCACAATAACCGTATTCTCTTTTTTATAATAGCATAGTTGACAAAATCACATAATAGAACATCTCTAACTGTTAAATAAATTTAAGGAGAAAAGATATGATTACAAGAGAACTTGAATTAATACTGGATAAAGCCTCAAGGAGACAGACGCTCACGAAAGACGAAGTTAAATATATACTGGCTTTTGATGAAACATCATATGAGTCGGGACTTATCAGAAACCTCTCAAATACACTTGTGAGGGAAAAGAATGATAATACAGCAATCATTATCGGACAGGTTGGGACCGACATCCATCCCTGCGAGGCCAAATGCGGATTCTGTTCATTTGGAGAAGGACATACATCTGTCCCTACTTTCAAAATCAGCAAGCCGGCACTGAAGAAGGCAATCGACGACTTCTGCAAAGAAGGCGACCTGTACGGTCTGTACTTGATGACCATGGCTGATACTGACCAGAAGTATCTGCTGGATATGGTTTCATATGCCAGAGAAGTTGCCCCCGCGGAAACTCAGATATGGGTAAATACAGGTGACAATGAATTGGGATTTTACAGAGAACTCCTTAAGGCTGGCGCTGTAGGTGCATACCATGTTTGCAGAGTTGGCGAGGGTGTTAACACGAAACTCGAACCTGAAAAGAGACTTAAGACAATGTATACCATCAAGGAAGCGGGTCTTGATTTGTTCAGTTGCTGTGAACCGATAGGTCCTGAAACAACAGTAGATGAAATGGCAGACGCAATCTGCAACTGTCTGGATATGAACGTTACTCAGTTCGGAGCCATGAAGAGAGTAGCAGTACCGGGAACACCTCTTGGAGCACTGGGAGAAATAAGCAATCTGAAGATGGCTCACGTAATGGGCTGTGTAGGTCTGGCATATGCATCAGTTGGATCAGCAAGATTCTTCGGTGTACACGAACCCTGTGATTGCGGATATATTTCTGGAGCAAATTTCGTAATAGCTGAAACTGGGGCAAACCCAAGAGATACTG
>JAQVOT010000161.1 GCA_028702415.1 Eubacteriales bacterium | reverse complement strand
GTGTACTTGCAGCTTCTTGATGGGATTTTACAAGGGTGCGTCTGTTGCATTCTGTCAGGGTCTTAAGTACATAACAAAAAACATGCAGGAAGTTCGTCCGACAATGATGCTGGGAGTTCCTGCCCTTTATGAGAAGCTCTACTATACGATCTGGAAGAACGTTCGTAAACAGGGCAAGGAAAAGATGCTTAAGAGCGTAATCAAGGTTAACAGAGTAACGAAGAAGTTCGGGCTGGATCTGGGCGATAAATTCTTTAAAGATATCAGAGGGATTTTTGGCGGAAGAATGAAAACACTGATATGTGGAGGCGCCAAGATTGCCCCTGAAATTCTAGATGGACTTCAGGATTTCGGATTTAACGCTCTGCAGGGTTACGGCCTGACAGAAGCCGCACCTATGGCAGCGTTCAATCCTCAAGATGCACCTAATTCAAGTTCGGTGGGGGTACCTTTCCCCGGACAGAGTGTCAAGCTGATCAATGAAAACGAAGAAGGTATCGGTGAAATCTGCGTCAGTGGACCGAATCTGATGCTGGGATACTACAAGGACCCGGAAGAAACAGCCAAGGTTCTGGATGAAGAAGGCTGGTTCCACACAGGAGATCTGGGATATATAGACAAAGAGGGCTACATTTATCTTACTGGTCGCGCCAAGAATGTTATAATTACAAAGAACGGAAAGAATGTATATCCTGAAGAGCTTGAATATCTTTTAGGTCTGGTTACGTTTATTTCCGAGTCCTTCGTATTTGAAGATACCAAGGCAACAGGCAGAGACACCTTAATCGTGGCATCAATCAAAACTGATGAAGAAGAGCTGGCAGAAGTCCTGGGTGAAGAATACACCGAAGAAGATGTTATGAAACTGATATGGAAAGAGGTTTACAGGATAAATGCGGATGCTCCTCCATACAGAATGATCAGGAAAGTAATTCACAGGAAGACGGATTTTGTGCACAATACATCATCGAAGCTTATAAGATATGCAGAAGAGAATAAAGCCGAGCAGTAATTTATCTGGAGGAAGCAGAATGTCATACGTTAAACCGGGCAATCCGAAACTTATTGTTGACCTTAACAAATTGAGACACAATATTCAGGTCGTGAAGAGAATGTGTGCAAATGAGGGTGTTGAAATTGCAGGGATAATCAAAGGTTGCACAGGATTATTCCCATGTGTTGAACAGTTCGAAAAAATAGGTGTGAGATATATCGGTTCTTCACGGCTTGAACATCTTGCGGAACTGAAAAGCAAGAGTATTCAGACCCCCCTTATGATGGTTAGAATTCCAATGATAAGCGAGGCGGAAGATGTAGTCAGATATTGTGATTACAGTCTGAACAGTGAAATATCAACCTTGAAAATACTGAATAAACACGCAGGGAAGCAGGACAAGGTACACAACGTAATCCTGATGGCGGACTGCGGAGATCTTCGTGAAGGCTGGTGGGACAAGGATGAAATGATTCAGGCAGCTCTTAAAGTTGAAAATGACCTGGCAAATCTTCATCTTGCGGGGGTAGGATTCAACGTGGGATGTTACGGTTCAATCCTGGCCACTCCTGAAAAAATTCAGGAGTTGGTTGATCTGGCAGAACGCATAGAAGAAGCAATCGGCAGGGAACTTGAAATCATTTCCGGGGGAGCAACAAGCTCCCTGATGAGGATTATTGATGGCAATCTTCCGAAGAGAGTCAACATGCTGAGGATCGGCGAAGGAATTCTGCTGGCACATGATCTGCCGGCTCTATACGGATATGATTGCAGAAACATGTTTCAGGATGTTTTCACACTTCGTGCTGAGGTTATAGAGGTAAAAGACAAGCCATCACATCCTATTGGTGAAATAGGTTTTGATGCCTTCGGACATCAGGTTCAGTATGAGGATAGAGGCATCAGGAAAAGAGCTCTACTGGGCATTGGTAAGGCTGATTACGGTGACCCGTCGGAACTGCTTCCTAGAATGAAGGGCGTCGAGATACTGGGGGCATCATCTGACCACACGATTCTGGACGTTCAGGCACTGGCGGATCAAGGCAAGGAGATTCTGGTTGGGGATGTTCTGGAATTTGACCTGAACTACGCTACCATGGTTTATGTTACGAACTCAGATAATATACAGAAAGTTTATATCTAGATAATAAAAAAAGATGATAGCATAACAGGTTCCCTTTTGTGCTATCATCTTTTAATATGAGCGATTGTTTGTTTTAGGGCGCTTTCCTTGTCCACACCTGCCAGGCGAAGTTTGTGTGCCAGGGACAGTGCTTCTTTAAAATCTTCGTCCGGTATAAAGCCCGCATCTATAAGATCCTGGCCGGTTACATAAGGCCTTGCCATGTATTCCTTAAATATTTCAAGTCGTTGTTTTAAAAAATTCAGGTTGACTTCACCCTGGCCCGGGAAGGCCTCACTGAATTTATCTATTATAGAGAATGCTATCAGATCCTCCGGGCTTGCTGCCTGGTCAAACATTCTGTTTGTGGATTTGATTTTTGCATTATCCTTAGCAGCCATATTGGGCTTCATATGCAATGATGCCATATTTAAGACATATTGTTTAAGATCTTTGTTTCCTGTGAGTCTGTCCAGGAATTTTCTTATTATAGCTTGACCGATCTCCTCGTGCTCATAGGAATGAATTCTGCCGCGGACTTCTTCCGTTGTCTCAATTTTACCCAGGTCATGGGTCAGACAAAAAAGCATGAAGCCAAATGGATTTGAAGAGGTATCTCTGAAACCTTCAGATGCAGCTCTGTCCATCACATACATCGTGTGTTCCCAAACATCTCCCTCAGGATGAAAGATCGGATCCTGTTCTACCCCTATCAGTGACTTTATCTCAGGAAACCATGAGTCCAGCTGGTCCATATCACGGAGCACCCTGAAGAATCTTGAAGGCTGTATGCCTTTGCATAAACCTTTTTCCAGTTCCGTTTCTATTCGCTCAGCAGGAAGCTCCGATAGGTCAATACCGCTGCAAAGGCTAAGGGTTTCAGGGGCCACATCAAACTCAAATCTGGCGGCGAACTGGGCTGCTCGAAGTACTCGCAAGGGATCCTCGGAGAAACTCATGCCATCAACATGTCTGAGGATCCCGTTCTCAAGATCCGACTTACCATTGAAGTGATCAATTAATTCCCCCGTAAGCACATCTTCCATAATGGCATTTATTGTGAAATCCCGACGCCCGGCCGCAGCCCGAGTGCCAAGATATGGATCGGTGAAAATTTCAAAATTCCGATGTCCTCTGCCGATATTTTTTTCCCTGCGTGGCAGTGCAATGTCAATGCGCTTAGCATCGATACTGTGGGCGGAACTTTCAACGCCGCCGTAACAGGAATCCGATTCGCAACTGGCATCCGATTGTAATGTGTAAATTCCGAAACTCTTCCCGATAGTTTTCACCGTTCCGAAACTTTGAAGTAACTGATATAGGTTATCAGGGTTAATACTGTGAACCTCAATATCAATATCCTTGCTTTCCACACCGAGAAGACGGTCCCGAACATAACCTCCAACGAAGTAGGCCCGGCCGCCTGCGGATTTGATTGCTTTTGCGATTTCACGAACGATATCCATGAATTAATATTAACATCAGAAAAAGTCGGTCGCAATAAGAACCTGCCCGGAGGAATCCTGCAGCAACAGGAGAAATCGATCCCATGAGGGATTAAAATTGCAACAGGAATTGGTTCAAAGTATAATTAAAGAAATAGAATAAGTTCGTATGAGATCAAGTGTGGGGAGCTTTTAAGACAGAGATCAAAGGGGCTGCAGACACTTGAGTTGAAACAGGAAACGCTGGGTGAGTTGAAACAGGAAACGCTGGGTGAGTTGAAACAGGAGGTGCTGGGTGAAATGAAACAGAAAACACTGGAAAAAATGAAAATTGATGTGGGGGATATTACCAAGC
>JAQVOT010000160.1 GCA_028702415.1 Eubacteriales bacterium | reverse complement strand
CCCTACACGACGCTCTTCCGATCTAGCCACGGCAACATTATCTGTCATTGTGCAACCTCATCGGGATATTATGGTGGTGTGATATGCAACTTTTTTGCAACCTTGACCGCAGAATGGAAACCAGATTCACCAAGTACATGTTTTGCAGCATTAATTCCTCTATTCATCATAATACCTGATGAGTTAGAAATGCAGTTACGAATTTCTATTAGTGCATCACTCTCGTCTTCATGGTTAGTAAACACTTCTAAGATCATTGGTTTGTCAGTTATTTCATCAATCAGGAAACGTTCGTACACAGCAAGAAACTCCTTCTTTGTTGCGGCAGAAAGATATTCATAACCTAAATCTTCCGCATAGTGTTTTACCAACTTATGAGACTGGTTTCCATTATGACCGGCAGCAGCAATATACGCATCAGCTGTATCTCCAAATACTACCTGTCCTACATTGTTATAATTTCGGAATTCGGTCCCACACCCGTTGTTGACAAGCATGATTCGGACATTTTTTCCAATGTGTCTATTCCCGATAACATTCATATCATAGAAAAATGCCAAGTCTCCGACAATCCCAAAGTATAATTTATCAGGATTAGCTACTGATGCTCCAATCAATGATGACAAATTACCATCAATGCCGAACCCCCCAACATTACTGAATGCCAACACTGATTCTGGTATTTCAAAAAAATTCCAACTGCGTAATGAATTTAATATCCCTAAATGGAGTACTGAATTTTTTGGAAGGCTTGGAGCCATCTGTGCAGCCATCCAAATATTCGAAAACGGGATTTGTGCTAGTTTTTCAGGTATTTTTTCACCGATTAACTCTTGTTCTGCATGGCATTGGTCTAAGAAGGAATTGGCAGGTTCTGTATTCTTGAGATAGTGTCTGAAAAATACTTCCTCTGGCATTTCAAAGACATAATGTAACGTATGGAACAGATCACGCAATTCCCCGTCCTCAGACACGCGCCAAGTTTGTCTGGCGCTTATACTACTAACTGAATAGTCTCCGGAAATATCCCCAATGTATATTAATACATCCAATTTTGTGAGTTTGGTTCTGTAATTATCCTGGCTGGCAACCAAAGAATAGAGCAGACGATATTTTCCCTTGTATCCACTTGTATGGTCGCAGAATACCACAGCGTTATTTGATGCACAGAAAGCATCAACCGCTTCGGTAAGTTCGCGATTCCAGATTTTATGGGAACCAACAAATATCCCTATGCGACCTTCCGGCATTTTCGGGAAGGAATCATTCATTGATATTCGATCAATCACTCGCATAGATGGCAATTTGTTTACAGAAAAGTCCCTGGAGTATGTGGTGATTAAATTAATATGGACAGGTCCTCCGCCGTATCGTTTTAATTCAAGAATCGCTTTGTTTGCAAGTATTTCACAATTCCATTCCTCATCAGGAGTATTGATAACAGGGAGTATTACACTTATTTTTACAACATCGTTAGGTTGAGACTGACGGTCAATTACCTGCGGAAAATTATGACCTACTCTCTGGATTGGTGGTGATGATGTAATAGCCAGAATTGGTAACTTACGGTAATAAGCTTCAGTTAGTCCGGGCATATAATTTCTAGATGCTGTCGCTCCAGTACAACTTAATACAACTGGCTCACCTGTTTCTGCTGCAAGTCCACATGCCATATACGCAGCAGAACGTTCATCTACAGATGAATAGATTTTAAAAAACGGGTCATTTTGAATACTACCAACAAAAGAAATATTTGTAGTTCCAGGAGATGCTACTACTTTACTGATGCCATGAGACTTCAGTAATGATATAATAATTTGATGATTTAGTTCGGTTGTGTAATAATTTTGTTCCATAATTGTACCCTCATATTTATGAGTTGTATTGGTGTATCTCTATATTATGATTTTCAAATAACATCTTAGAATGCTACATTAAATGAATGTAGTATACTCTGGCGTGAGTCATCATAATTTTATTTTGTTAGGATATATTACAAACAGAGATAACATTAGATTTTCGATTGATAGGACACTGCGTAAGTCCTATTGAAAAATCCCGCATGCGGGTTTTTTCCCTAACATTTATCCAAGAGCCAATGGCTTGCGTACCGCCTCAAACGGGCTTACTAGCCAGTAATAACCGATTCAACTCCCTGTGGCGCCGATTCCCTCCATGTATCCCAGTCAAGCATCTTTTTCCTGACCACCGTCCCTGCTTTCAGCTTCCTGCTTTCAGCTTCCTGCTTTCAGCTTCCTGCTTTCAGCTTCCTGCTTTCAGCTTCCTGCTTTCAGCTTCCTGCTTTCAGCTTCCTGCTTTCTCTCTCACACATCTGCTCCAGTCCCCCATTTCGTATGCTGGATACGCCCGTTCGCAAGGAAAAGCCTTGCTCGATTGCATCTCCGACCCGTATCCAAAAAGGAACCCATAAGTATAATCCCAGTCGATCTCATCTGCGATGAATGCTTGTATATTTCGATCGATTCCGACAGGAAATCTTATCGACACCGACCTGAAATATAATCTTAGAGATCATGGTCACCATTGAAAGCAAAAAGGAGCAGATAGGGTTTCGGATCAGTCCCGAGTATTACCGCAGAGTCAAGGAGTTATGCCAGAGGGATGATACACCGTTCACCTCGATCAGCGATTATATGACATCGCTGGTGGTCGCTGATATGACCCGCAGGGAGATGGGTGGCGATGATATAACATCCCGGGTCCTGGAGGTTCTTGAGTCGCCCGAGGTCCTGAAGAAGATTCAGGAAATTATTGAGGGAACGTAACCGGGTTTTGTGGGGGAGCTAGCCGGAGGTTTGCCAGTCCCCCCGCACCACATCATTTGAATATTCCTCTCCAAATGAACTACCTGGAAACAGATAGGGGTCCCAGCAAATAGGATACTCCACCGCGGGCCGCTCCGCGCCGGATCGCAAGGCAAAGCCTTGCTTGGCTAAGATCGCCGGCTGCGCCGTCGATCCGCCTCGGCTGAGGCCGCCCTACGGGCAACCCGCCTCAGCTAAGGTCGTCCGCTTCGCGTTCGACCCACAGTCACCTCCCGCACCCTGGGATTAGAAAAAAGATTGGAAGATATATTTTGAAAAGTAACAGGTTCACGAAACGTACTATCCACCAACCGCATCACCCATGATCACTACCGCTTCACCCCCTCACCTCTTTTCCCACAATCAATTTCTGCTGTACACCGCCACGCGCGTTTACCCGAAATTCCCGTGAACTCCAAACACACCACCCAAACCATCAGACATCTTGCACCTCCCGAAAAAACAAAAAACTTTAAATACTAAAACCTGTGTTGCAACAATGCTTGACCCCCTTCCCATTCACTGAGCACACCTTCTCAAACACACCCCGGGGCATTATCGCACCGCGCGGTCAGGGGTTTATAACATCTTAGAACGAACCTCAACACTAAAACAGACAAATATCCATAAAATTATCGTAATACGCAAAAAATAACCATTAAATACCTAAAAATCCCACTATGTATCAACGACATCAGGTCGGTGAAAATACAGGTTCAGGGTTCCGTCCGGAATACGAGTCCTTCGGGATGGCCAGCTATTCAGTTCATGGGATCCGCACAAAACTTACATGTCCCCTCTGTCACGGGCGGGCCCTGAAACCTGTAAATTCCCTACCTGCACATGTCACCGGTCCTTGACTGTACCGGATATTGCGGAAAATGAGAGGAGGGGATCCTCTGGGTAAAATACGGGTGTGCCGCTGGGTTGAATCGGCATGCAGCGATGTTAACCGACCTGCCTTTGGCAGGTATTGTTCCAAAGAGAACACAACAAGGAGAAAGAATGATTCAAGAAGAATCTACTACCCGGATCTGTCTCAAAATGAAACAGGTCATCATGGAAACGCCCGTCGAATACAATGGACAGATCACCACA
>JAQVOT010000159.1 GCA_028702415.1 Eubacteriales bacterium | reverse complement strand
GACTCATCGCTTCCGGCAATATGCGGAAGAGTATGTCCACAGGAAACCCAGTGTCAGGGCAGATGCATCCGCTGCGAAAAGGGTGAATCAGTAGCCATCGGCAGACTGGAAAGATTCGTAGCAGACTGGCACGAAGCCAACTATGGTGATGAGGAAATCAAAGCTGTAGATACGAATGGTCACAAGGTTGCGGTTATCGGTGCAGGGCCTGCAGGACTGGCATGTGCCGGAGATCTGGTAAACAAGGGATACGAAGTAACTGTATATGAGGCACTTCACAAGACAGGTGGCGTACTGGTTTATGGTATTCCACAGTTCAGACTTCCTAAGGAAATCGTCGCTGCAGAAGTTGCTAGGCTGGAAGCTAAGGGAGTTAAGTTTATAACTGATTCTGTAGTAGGCAGAGCGATTACAGTAGATGAACTGATGAAGGAAGAGGGATACGAATCGGTATTCATCGGAACAGGTGCAGGCCTGCCATCATTCATGAACATTCCAGGGGAAAACTACATCGGCGTTTGCTCAGCCAATGAATACCTGACAAGAATAAATCTCATGAAGGCTTATCTGCCTGAGTACGATACTCCGATCATGAAGGGTGACAGAGTTGCGGTTGTAGGCGGCGGTAACGTTGCCATGGATGCTGCCAGATGTGCCAAGAGAATGGGTGCTTCAGAAGTATATATAATCTATCGCCGTAGCATGGAAGAACTTCCGGCAAGAGCAGAAGAAGTTCATCACGCTATCGAAGAAGGCATTATATTCAAGCTGCTGAACAATCCTGTTCAGATCCTGGGAGATGAAAAAGGCACTGTTAAGGCAATCGAATGTGTCCAGATGAAGCTGGGCGAACCTGATGCATCAGGGCGTCGTCGTCCGATTGAAATTGAAGGTTCGAACTTCGAAATTCCTGTAGATATGGTAATCATGTCCATCGGAACAAAGCTCAACACTCTGATCCTGGACACCACCGAAGAGCTGGAAGCTAACTCCCGTGGAGGTATCGGCACTGACGATGAAGCAGCAACTAACCGTGAAGGAATCTTCGCAGGTGGAGATGCTGTAACAGGAGCCGCTACAGTAATCAAAGCAATGGGCGCAGGCAAGATCGCCGCAGCATCCATTGACGAGTTACTTAAATAATCTAAAATAGTATTTAGCAAACAAAAACAGAAATCGGAATGGCAAGTATGAATCCGCCATTCCGATTTTTATTGTTGTATACTGCTGGTTTATTAATAAACTGGCACTCCCGGGCGGAATCGAACCGCCAATACATCCTTCGGAGGGATGTGTCATATCCATTTGACCACGGGAGCACACCAGTACAGTTTAATCTAACAGAGCAATTAATTCAAGACTTGTGTTGTTATAACTAGCTTTTTTTATTCAAGCTCATACGTTTAAAAGCTTTTACGATTTCATACCATAGAACAGACACAGCTGCAATACCCAGGGCGAAAAAGAGCTGTGACAACGATAATGGTGCAATTTCCAGGATCGTGTGAAGAGGCGTGTATAGAATTAACAAAAGACCTGCAACAGTGGCAATCATAACAGACCACATAACTTTATCCTTGATCAGATATTTCGTTGTTTTAAGTACATTATCATAATCTGAACTGTTTACCAGAACTAAGAATAAATTTGCAATCATAATGATACTAAATCCCATCGCTCTGGCCAATTCAGGATTATCAGGCTGCTGCTGAATCAGCATATAATATGATCCAAAAGAAGCTATCAACAGAACCAGCCCCTGCAAAAGACTTTTCCCCAAAACTCCCGCTGTAAGAATTCTTTCAACAGGAGACCTTGGGTTTCGATTCATTATATTGCTTTCAGCAGGCTGGCGTTCTAAAACAATAGAACAGGTCGGGTCAATAATAAGCTCAAAAAGCACAACCTGCACCGGAAGGAATAAGAGATTATTAGGGCTGATATGTAAAAGAGGTGCAAGCAGTGCTGCAAATGCAACCGGAATATGAATGGTAAATATATAACCTATAGCTTTTTTGATGTTATCATAAATTCTTCTTCCATCTTCAATTGTTTGAACAATTGTCGAAAAGTTATCATCCATCAGAATTAAATCAGAAGCTTCTCTTGCAACTTCAGAACCACGTTTACCCATCGCAATTCCTATATCCGCATTTTTAAGAGCCGGAGCATCGTTAACGCCATCACCTGTCATGGCGACAACCTCACCATTTTCCTTGAATGCTTTTATTATGCGCATTTTGTGTTCCGGCAAAACCCTTGAAAATATATTTGCATCATGAACACGTTCCTTAAGCTCAGAATCCGTCATATTATTCAGTTCATCACCGGTAATAATATTATCGCTGTTTTTCATTCCAATCTGTTTTGCAATGGAACTCGCAGTGATTCCATTATCACCTGTAATCATTACAACACGGACACCCGCTTTATAACAAATTCGTATATCTTCTTTCACAGATTCTCTTGGAGGATCTGTCAGACCAATTAAACCTAAAAATCTTAACCGGCAATCAGTAATATCAGAAGGAATATCAGATTCCCTCTCAGGATTCGTTGTAGCAACAGCTATTACTCTTAAACCTTCACCCGACATTTCATTTAATTTATTGTCAATTCGCTTTCTTTGGTCCTCTGATAATTCGCATATGGTCAATATACTTTCAGTGGAGCCCTTGGCTGCAATAATGATTTCTCCATCATGTCGCCAAACATGCCCCATCATTTTAAGTTCATTTGTAAATGGATATTCAGATATCAGTTCACCACCAAATAAATGGTCTTTTGAAATTCCAATGCTTTCACAATGTGAGAGCATTGCCTGCTCCATGGGGTCATATGCATCTGTTTCACAGGCAAGTCCCATGATTTCAGATAAATAATAATCGTTATCATCAATTGCCCAGGTGTCCTGAACAGACATTTTGTTCATTGTGATCGTACCCGTTTTATCTACACAAAGAACTGATACAGCCCCCAATGTTTCAACAGAAGAAAGCCGGCGAACAAGAGATTGTTTCTTAGCAAGACGCCATGCACCCATGGAAAGGAACACAGCCAAAACAACAGGAAATTCTTCCGGTATCAGAGCCATTGCTAAGGTTATTCCTGATAATATACTTTCAATAATCCTATCTGTAAGCTCATGATCCGGAATATTGAAATAGGTTATTACTGTAACAAGAATAAATAGAGTACCTGCAATTATTGCACATATCTTAACGATGCTTCTTGTTTGCTTTTCTAAAGGTGTTGGCCTTTCCGGAGCAGACGCTACATCAACACCTATTTTACCGAACTCCGTATTAGAACCTATTTTATCCACAAGAACTGTTGCACTTCCCTGAGTCACCAGGGTACCGGCATAGCAGTAATCATTACGCCAATAATCCTTATTATTTTTTTCACCACTATCAACAGGCACTTTCCATACACCTACAGATTCACCGGTAAGAGATGATTCGTCAACACAAAGATCACTCGTCTTGATAACCTCACCATCAGCAGGGATTTTAACACCTTCGCTGATTATCATTAAATCATTGGGGACCAGGTCTTCACTTAAAATGGTCTGCTCTTTTCCGTCTCGAATAACCGTTACATGTGGAGCCGCCAAATCTTTAAGGGCATTTAATGTTTTGTCGGTCTTCCATTCCTGGAATATTTCTATACTGATGACACCAATTACAGAGATCAGCATAATCACACCATTTCGTGGTTCACCCAGTATAAAATAAACGGTGGATGCAAAGATCAACAATAAAAACATAGGCTGTAAAACAATGTGAAAAGCTTTGCTAAGAAAACCTTGCTTTTTTGCAGTTGTCAGTTGGTTTTTACCAAACTCCTCCTGCAACTTTCTAGCCTGCTCGCTTGTCAGGCCTTCTAAATTCTGTTTTTTTTGTTCTGTCATAATTATTTACTCCGGTTTATATCTT